>CATIYU010000262.1 GCA_949739085.1 uncultured Eubacteriales bacterium
AAGCTGGAGGAGCGCTACTGCATCCGCCCCACCAGCGAGACCCTCTTCTGCGAGCACTATAAAAATATCATCCACTCCCACCGGGACCTGCCCAAGCTTTACAACCAGTGGTGCAGCGTTCTGCGCTGGGAGAAGACCAGCCGCCCCTTCCTGCGCCACCGGGAGTTCCTCTGGCAGGAGGGCCACACCATGCACGCCACCGCCCAGGAGGCCCAGGACGAGACGGTGCTCATTTTGAATCTCTACGCGGATTTCTGCGAAAATTACCTGGCCATGCCTGTGACCCGGGGCCGCAAGACGGATAAGGAGAAATTTTCCGGCGCGGAGGAGACCTACTGCGTTGAGTGCATGATGCACGACCACAAGGCGCTCCAGGCCGGTACCAGCCACTACTTCGGCGACGGCTTCGCTAGGGCCTTTGACATCGCCTTTACCGGCGCGGACAACCAGCTCCACCACCCCCACCAGACCAGCTGGGGCGTCAGCACCCGGCTGATCGGCGGCATCATCATGACCCACGGCGACGACAACGGTCTGGTGCTGCCCCCCCGGGTGGCCCCCATCCAGGCGGTGGTTATCCCGGTGGCCCACCACAAGCCAGGGGTCCTGGAGGCCGCGGAGAAGCTGCTGGAGCGGCTGAAGGCCGCCGGCGTGCGGGCCACGCTGGACAGCAGCGACAAGGCCCCCGGCTGGAAGTTTGCCGAGTACGAGATGCGGGGCGTGCCCCTGCGGGTGGAGATCGGCCCCAAGGACATGGAGAAGAACCAGTGCTGCGTGGCCCGCCGGGACACGGGGGAGAAGATGTTTGTGCCCCTGGACCAGCTGGAGAGCGAGGCGGTCCGGCTTCTGGACGCCATCCACGAGAACATGTTCGCCATGGCGAAGAAAAACCTGGAGGAGTACACCTTTACCGCGGAGACCTGGGAGCAGGTGAAGGAGCTGGTGGACCGCACCGGCGGCAGCTTTATCCATACCAAGTGGTGCGGCAGCCGGGACTGCGAGCTGGCCATGAAGGAGAAGGCGGGGGTCAGCTCCCGGTGTATCCCCCTGGAGCAGTCCGGCTCCGTTGGTAAATGCCCGGTCTGCGGGAAGGAGAGTACCACCGATATCATCTGGGGCGTGGCCTATTAAGGTCCCCACAGGCGAATAAGCGGCCCCGTCCGGCGGAAGCCGGGCGGGGCTTTGTGTGTCCAGGGGCGTTCAGGAACTGTTAAGAGCAGGGGGAAAAGCGTCAAAATTTTGGAGAAACCGCCGCTTGCGGCTGGGGGAGAAGTGTGGTATACTATAGAAAATCCACAAAAGAACCGCAAAGGGGGAGCCGCCGTGAGAAGAGAAATCCGGGAGAAGATCTACATATTCCTCAAAATGATCGAAATATTCATCGCCCTCTGCATTATTGTCGTGATTGTGGGGCTTACCGCCGCCACGCTGCTGCACTACTTCCTGGGGAGCGGCAGTCCCCACTACACAGATATCCTGGAGCAGTTCCTGAAGGAGATGCTGACCTTTGTGGTGGGGATCGAGTTTGTGAAGATGCTCATTTTCCACAACCCGGAGCGGGTGGTGGATGTGCTGATCTTCGCCGCGTCCCGGCAGATGATCGTGGAGCACACCGACGGGAAGGAGACCATTGTCTGGATCATCGGCATCGGCCTGCTGTTCGCTATACAGAAGTACCTCATGCCCGCCAGCGGCCTCAAGCACATTGAGAACCACGAGAGCCGGGAGGCCCACGAGAACGAAAATTCCTGAAATCGTCCGGAGGCGGAGCCCGCGGGCCCCGCCTCCTTTTTACGTACTTACTTCCGGCCGAAGCCGAAGAAGCCCCGCTTTTTCGCCGGTTTGTCCGGCTGTCCCTTGGCGTCCAGCTTCGACTCCAGGCGGCGGAGAGCCTCCTCCGCCTTCTTGTAGCCGCCCTCCACAGCCTTCCGGTACAGCTCCACAGCCCGGTTTATGTTCCGGCCTACGCCGTGGCCCAGCTCGTAGCACTCCCCCAGGAGGAACAGGCTTCTGGGATGGCCCTGTTCCGCGCCCTTGGCGAACCACGAGGCGGCCTCCGCCTCGTCCTTCTCCACGGCGATGCCGTGGTAGTAGAAGAAGCCGAGATTGCACTGTGCCCGGGCCAGCCCCTGTTCCGCCGCGTCCTGGTAGAGGGCCAGAGCTTTCTCCTTGTCCTCCTCCACGCCAGTGCCGGTCTCGTAGCAGAGGCCCAGAGAACAGGTGCCGCCTGCGTGGCGGGCCTCATGGGCCTTGGTGTAGAGCGCCACAGCCTTTTTTACGTCCTTTTTCACGCCAAAACCGTTTTCATAGCACTCCCCCAGATAGAACTGTGCCCGGGGATAGCCCTGTTCCGCCGCCTTGGCGAACCAGCGGAACGCCTCGTTGTTGTTCTCCTCCACGGAGATGCCCTGGTAGTAGAAAAAGCCGAGATTGCACTGTGCCCGGGCGTGGCCCCGCTCCGCCGCGTAGCGGTAGAGCTCCGCCGCCCTGGCCTTATCCATCTCCACGCCGGCGCCCATCTCGTAGCAGAGGCCCAGGGAGCAGGCGCTGGGCACGTAGCCCCGGTCATAGGCACGCTGGTAGAGCTCCGCCGCCTTGGCCTCATCCATCTCCACGCCGTAGCCGTTGTCGTAGCACTCTCCCAGCAGGTGGATAGCCCGGGGATAGCCCCGCCCGGCGGCCTCCTCAAACCAGTGGAACGCCTCGTCGTTGTCCTCGGCCACGCCGATGCCCCGGTAGTAGCAGAAGCCCAGGTTGCACTGCGCCCTGGGGTAGCCCCGCTCCGCCGCCTCCCGGTAGAGAGCGATGGCCCGATCCAAGTCCTCCTCCACGCCGGTGCCGGTCTCGTAGCAGAGGCCCAGGGAACAGGTGGCGGGGACGTGTCCCTTTTCGTGGGACTGGCGGTAGAGCTCCGCCGCCTTTTCCTCGTCCATCTCCACGCCATAGCCGTTTTCATAGCACTCCCCCAGCAGCTGCTGCGCCCGGGGATAACCCTGCTCCGCCGCCAGCTCAAACCAGTGGAACGCCTCGCTGTTATTCTCCTCCACGCCGATGCCCTGGTAGTAGCAGAAGCCCAGGTTGCACTGCGCCCTGGGGTAACCCCGTTCGGCGGCCTCCTGGTAGAGCGCTACCGCCTTCTTCTTGTCCTCGGCCACGCCGGTGCCGGTCTCGTAGCAGAGGCCCAGGGCGCAGGTGGCGGGGATGTTGCCGCCCTCGTGGGCCAGACGGTAGAGCTCCGCCGCCTTGACCTCGTCGGTCTCCACGCCGTAGCCGTTCTCATAGCACTCCCCCAGCAGCTGCTGCGCCCGGGGGTACTCCTCTTCCGCCGCCTTGGCGAACCACTTTACCGCCTCCGCGTCGTCCATTTCCGTGCCGATGCCCTGGTAGTAGCAGTACCCCAGGTTGCACATGGCCCGCACGTCTCCGGCCTCAGCGGCCTCCCGGTAGAGGGCTAGGGCTTTCTCCCTGTCCTCCTCCACGCCCCGGCCCATCTCGTAGCAGAGGCCCAGGGCGCAGGTGCCAGGGGCGTGGCCCTTCTCGTGGGCGGCCTCGTAGAGCTTCGCCGCTTTCTCCACGTCCTTCTCCACGCCGTAGCCGTGGTCGTAACACTCTCCCAACAGGTTCAGGGCTCTGGGATAGCCCTGCTCCGCCGCCAGCTGGAACCACTTGACGGCCTCCCCGTCGTCCATCTCCGTGCCAATGCCCCGGTAGTAGCAGAAGCCCAGATTGCACTGGGCGGGGGCGTAGCCCCGCCCGGCGGACTGCCGGTAGAGCTCCACGGCCTTCTCCTTGTCCTCCTCCATGCCCATGCCCAGCTCGTGGCAGAGGCCGTAGGCGCAGGTCCCGGCGGAGTGCCCGCCCTCGTGGGCGATGCGGTAGTGCTCCGCCGCCTTGTCCTCGTCCAGCTCCACGCCGTGGCCAAACTCGTAGCAGCGGCCGATAAGGTAGTGGGCCCGGGGCAGGCCGTTTTCCGAGGCCTCCTGGTAGAGCCTGGCGGCCTCCTGGTGGTCCTCCTCCACCCCGGCCCCCCGGTCGTAGCACACGCCCAGGGCGCAGGTGCCCTCGTCGTAGTGCTTTTCGTGGGCGGCTTGGTAGAGCACCACCGCCTTGCCGATATCCTGCTCCACGCCGTAGCCGTTTTCAAAGCAAACGCCCATGAGCACCTGCGCCCGGGGGAAGCCCTGCTGGGCGGCCTTGGCGAACCACTTGGCGGCCTCCTCGTCGTTCTCCTCCAGACCGATGCCGTGGAAGTAGAAAAAGCCCAGGTTACACTGGGCGGGGGCATAGTCCTGCTCCGCCGCCTCCCGGTAGAGCTCCGCCGCCTTCAGCTTGTCCATCTCCACACCGTGGCCCAGCTCGTAGCACAGTCCTAACTCGCATACCGCCGGGAGGTAGCCCTGCTCCGCCGCGCCGGCGAAGAGCTCCGCCGCCTTGTCCAGGTCCTTCTCCGTGCCCTCGCCCCTGGCGTAGCAGAGGCCCAGGCTGAACTGGGCGGAGATGTGGTCCCCCTCTGCCGCTTTTTTAAACCAATAGAACGCCTTCTCCTCGTCCTCCGGCGCGCCGTCGTCGCCGTAGTAGTAGTCCTGGGCCAGGCGGTAGGCCGCGTCCAGATCCCCCTCCTCGGCGGCGGAGAGCAGCTCCTGGAACTCCTGGGAGGTCTGCTGCTTTTTGGCGGCCCGGTCCGCCAGGAACTGCATGACTTCCGGGTTGATATACGTCATAACTGCGTCCTGCCCGTCGGGCTGGAGGCTGCTGCTGCGATTTTCAGACATAAATCCGCTTCCTCTCTGTGGCGTTTTGGGAGGACCGGCAGGGCCGCCCCCCTTCTTCGACGCTATTATAGCACAACCTGCGGCACATTTCCACTCCTTCTTGCCCCCAGGCGGATTGATAAATTTGCCGTTAAGAAGGGGGGAAAATATGTATTCCCATTTCTCTTCTCCTATGCTATACTGTCCAACAGGAAAACGAGGAAAGGGGCGCCGTACATGCCAAATTTTACCAGGAGAGCCATTAAGGAGACCTTCCTCCGGCAGCTGGGGGAGCGGCCGCTGAACCAGATTACGGTAAAGGATATTGTGGAGGAGTGCGGCATTAACCGCAACTCCTTCTACTACCACTTCGAGGACCTGCCGGCCCTGGTGGAGGAGATTCTAAAGGAGCGGGTGGACAGCCTCATCCAGAGCCACCCCACCATCGGCTCTATTGAGCAGGGGTTCGACGTGCTGGTGGAGATGCTCATGCAGAACAGGCGGGCCATCTACCACATCTATAACTCCCTGAGCCGGGATGTATTTGAGCGGTACTTAATGGAGATCTGCCTGTACACCGTCACCGCCTATGTGGACGCTGCCCTGGCGGGCCAGCCGGTGGGGGCGGCGGACCGGGAGGTCATCATCCGCTACCACAAGTGCGTGTGCTTCGGCAGCGTCATCGACTGGCTCAGCGGCGGCATGAAGGGGGACATTACCGCCTTTTTCCACCGGGTCTGCCAGCTGAAGAAGGGGTGGCCGGAGGAGATCGTCCGGCGCTGCCGGGAGGCGGGCTGAGAGGGCGGCGGCTCCCGCTTGTTAGACATACGCGGCCCTGTGTCTGATTTTCGGTCAAATCCAATCCCCGTGTCCATTTTTTGGGCACGGGGATTTTTCCGTCCATTTCCGGCGGGCCCCGGCGCTGCTATACTATGCCTGTAAGCAAGAGAACCGGGCCCCGCCGGGCGGGACCGGCACAAGGAGGTGGAAAATATGAAAAACCGATGCGTAGCCCCCATGTGGGCGGCTAAGCTGGGATACGCCGTCCTGTCGGTAGCCTACTGCGTCATCGGCGCGCTGCTCATCTGGAACCCAGGCGGCGCTGCCGCGCTGGGAGAGGCTCTGGGCATTGCCTTGATGGCCTTTGGCGGCGTGAAGCTGGTGGGGTACTTCTCCCGGGATCTGTTCCGGCTGGCATTTCAGTACGACCTGGAGTTCGGCATTTTGCTGCTGGCACTGGGGGCGGCTGTGCTCCGCAGGCCAGAGGAGGTGCTGAGCTTCCTCCTCACCGCCCTGGGCGCCGCCGCCCTGGCGGACGGGCTCTTCAAAATCCGTATCGCCCGGGATGCCCGCCGGTTCGGTATAGCGTCCTGGCGGGTGATTCTGGCTCTGGCGGCGGTCACGGGCGCGGTGGGGCTGGCGCTGGTGCTGCGGCCCTGGGACAGTGTGCGGGTGCTGGCGGCGCTGCTGGGCGTGTCGCTGCTGGCGGAGGGGATTTTAAACCTCTGGGTGGCGCTGAGCACGGTAAAAATCGTGCCCAACCAGCGGCCCGACGTCGTGGAGGGAACCTACAGCGAAATTTCCGATACCAAACTGTATGAATGAAGAAAGGAAGCTTAAACCTATGCGTTTTTCTAAAGCGGTGGTTAAGTACCGTGTACCCATTTTACTGGCCGCCCTGCTGCTGATGGTCCCCGCGGCCCTGGGAATGGCGGGGACCCGCATCAACTACGACATGCTGGACTATCTGCCGGAGGACATGGACACGGTGGCGGGGCAGAACGAGCTGCTGGAGGAGTTCAACAAGGGCGCTCTCTCCTTCCTCATCCTGGAGGACATGTCCGGCAGGGATGTGGTGGCGCTGAAGGAGCGGATTGAGGCCGTGGAGCACGTGGAGACCGTGCTGTGGTATGACTCCCTGGCGGACCTGTCCGTCCCCATGGAGCTGCTGCCGGAGGAGGTGTTCCGGGCGTTCAATACAGAGCGCTCCACCATGATGGCGGTGTTCTTCGATACCTCCACCTCCTCGGACCTGACCATGGACGCCATCCGGGAGATCCGCTCCGTCGCCGGCCGGCAGTGCTTTGTCTCAGGCATGAGCGCCCTGGTGACAGATTTAAAGGACCTGTGCGAACAGGAGGAACCCATCTATGTGGGCATCGCCGTGGCGCTGGCCTGCGGGACCATGCTCCTGCTCCTGGACAGCTGGCTGGCCCCCTTCGTGTTCCTGGCCAGCATCGGCATGATGATTCTCCTGAATCTGGGGTCCAACTACTTCATGGGGGAGATCTCCTACATCACCAAGGCACTCTCGGCGGTATTGCAGCTGGCGGTGACCATGGACTACTCCATTTTTCTCTGGAACAGCTACAACGAGCAGCGGCGGCTGCGGGAGGATACTGCCGCCGCCATGGAGGAGGCCATCCGGGCCACCCTTACCAGCGTGGTGGGCAGCTCCATCACCACGGTGGCCGGGTTCATCGCTCTCTGCTTTATGTCCTTCACCATGGGCCGGGATCTGGGAATTGTTATGGCCAAGGGCGTGCTGCTGGGGGTGGCAGGGTGCGTAACCGTGCTTCCCGCCATGATTCTGGTGTTCGACGGGCCCCTGCAAAGGACACGTCACCGCTCGCTGATTCCCCATACGGACGGTTTGGCACGGGGGATTGTGAAATTCTTCCCCGTGTGCCTGGTCCTCTTCGCGGCGGTGATTCCCCCGGCGCTGCTGGGGTACCAGAGGACCAACAGCGAGGTCTACTACGACATGGGCCAGTGCCTTCCGGAGGACATGGAGTACGTCATTGCCAACGAGAAGCTCAGCGATGAGTTCGGCATCGCGTCCACCCACATGCTCCTGGTGGACGCGGGCCTCCCTGCCAAGGATGTGCGGGCCATGGTCCGGGAGATGGAGCGGGTGGAGGGCGTGAAATACGTGCTGGGGATGGAATCGGTGCTCGGCCCCCGGGTGCCGGAGGAGGTTCTGCCGGAGTCCGCCGCGTCCCTGCTGAAAAGCGGCAAGTGGGAGCTCCTGCTTATTAACTCAGAATACAAGGTGGCCGGGGAGGAAGTCAACCGCCAGCTCGACAGCCTCAACGCCATCCTGAAGAAGTACGACCCGAGCGGAATGCTTATCGGAGAGGCCCCCTGCATGAAGGACATGATCGAGACCACGGACCGGGACTTCCAGGTGGTCAACGCGGTGTCAATCATCGCCATCTTCGTCATCATCGCTCTGGTAGAGAAGAGCCTGAGCCTGCCGTTCATCCTCATCGCGGTCATTGAGGCGGCCATCTTCGTGAACCTGGGCCTGCCCCACTATCTGGGCCAGAGCCTGCCCTTCATCGCCCCCATCTGCATCAGCACCATCCAGCTGGGGGCCACGGTGGACTACGCCATCCTGATGACCACTCGCTACAAGACGGAGCGGACAGGGGGTGCGGACAAGAGGCGCGCCGCCGGCACGGCCCTCACCTTCTCCATTCCATCTATCCTGGTCTCCGGACTGGGGCTCTTCGCCGCCACCTTCGGCGTGGCGCTGTACTCGGAAATTGACATCATCAGCTCTATGTGTATGCTCATGGCCCGGGGCGCGGTGGTCAGCATGGCCTCGGTCATCTTCATCCTGCCCGCGCTGCTGCTGCTCTGCGACAAGCTGGTGTGCGCCACCACCTGCGGCATGAAAAACGCGGCCCAATACAATATTTCTCATCAGGAGGTCTATGTAAAATGAAACAGTCCGTAGTGAAGATCACGTCCCTGGGTCTGTGCGCCGCCCTGGCGCTGGGCGGCGTAGGGGTGTACGCGGCAGGTCCCGCCGGAGTTCCGGCAGAGCCCCGCACGCTCTCCGTCCCGGTGAAAGCCGCGGAGGCCGCAGACGCCGTGAAGGACGAGACGGTGTACGTTCTGGCGGGGCCCAGCGGCGAGGTACAGAAGGTCATTGTCAGCGACTGGCTGAAAAATCCCACCGGCAGCGCGGCCCTCCGGGACCCCTTCCCGGCGGAGAATGTGGAGAACATCAAGGGCAGCGAGAGCTGTACCAGGGAGGGCGGCGCACTGGTCTGGGACGCCCAGGGCGGCGACATCTACTGCCAGGGCACGACTGGGAAGGAGCTGCCGGTGGAGCTGCGGGTGAGCTACCTGCTGGACGGCCAGCCCATCTCCCCCCAGGAGCTGGCGGGGAGGAGCGGCCGGGTGGTCATCCGGTTCGACTATGCCAACAGGCAGTATGAGGAGGTGGAGATCAACGGCAAAACGGAAAAAATCTTCGTGCCCTTCGCCATGCTTACCGGAATGCTGCTGGATAACGACGTCTTTACCAACGTGGAGGTCTCCAGCGGGAGGCTCTACAGCGACGGAGACCGCACGGCGGTGGTTGGCCTCGCCTTCCCCGGCCTGGGGGAGAGCCTGGACGTGGACCCGGAGAAGCTGGAGATTCCGGACTATGTGGAGGTCACGGCGGACGTGGAGAACTTTGCGCTTGCCAATACCATTACCATCGCCTCCAGCGAGGTGTTCAGCCAGCTGGATATGGGGAAGCTGGAGGGTGCGGAGGATCTGGAGAGCTCCCTGGACCGCCTTACGGACGCCATGGACCAGCTCGCGGAGGGATCTTCCCAGCTCTCCAGCGGCCTCGCGGAGCTACTGGAGAAGTCCGGAACCTTGACGGGCGGCATCGACCGGTTGGCGGCGGGAGCGGCGGCTCTGGAGCAGGGGGCCGGTGCGCTGCAAACCGGCGCGGACCAGCTGTACTCCGGCGCGCTCCAGCTCCAGACGGGCCTGGAGGCCCTCTCCGCCAATAACGCCCAGCTTCAGGGCGGGGCCCGGCAGGTGTTTGAAACCCTTCTGGCTTCCGCCAGCGGACAGCTGGCCGCCGCCGGGTTGGAGCTCCCTGCCCTGACGGTGGAGAACTACGGCGAGGTGCTCGGCGGCGTCATCGCCGCCATGCCCCAGGGCGCGGAGCCTGTGGCGGCGCTGAAAGCCTCCCTGGACAGCTACAACGCCTTCTACCAGGGCCTCCTGGCCTACACGGCGGGCGTGGCGGACGCGGCGGACGGCTCCCGGACCCTGACAACCGGCGCCGCCGGTCTGGCGGAGGGCGCGGGCCAGCTCTGCGCCGGGGCCGGGCAGGCCGTCCAGGGGACCCAGGCTCTACAGGCGGGAATGCCCGCCCTGGTGGACGGCATTACCCAGCTGCGGGACGGGGCCGGGGAGCTCTCCAGCGGTCTGGAGGAATGCAACGAGCAGGGAATCCGGAAGCTGGCGGACGCGGTGAACGGCGGCCTGGCCGGGCTGCTGGACCGGCTGGAGGCGGTCTCCGGCGTGGCGAAGCGGTACCAGTCCTTCACCGGCGCGGCTGGGGACATGGACAGCCAGGTGAAATTTATCTACCGCACAGACGCCATTGAGACGGCGGAGTAATACCGGACTGCGGGCCGGGAATCTTACAGAGGTGTAAGGTTCCCGGCCTTTTTGTAAGCTAAAACAATGGAACGGCGGGGGAGAATGGGCTATAATAGGACCTGCAAAACAACCCAAGGAGGAATTTGATATGCCAATCCTGCAAGTCAGCGACTTGAAGAAGATCTATACCACCCGCTTCGGCGGGCAGCAGGTCCAGGCCCTCACCAGCGTCAATTTCTCGGTGGAGCCGGGGGAGTATGTGGCCATCATGGGCGAGAGCGGCAGCGGCAAGACCACGCTTCTGAACATCCTCGCCGCCCTGGATAAGCCCACCAGCGGCGAGGTGCTGCTGGACGGCAAGGACATTGTCACCATCCGGGAGCGGGACATCGCCGCCTTCCGCCGGGACCACCTGGGGTTCGTCTTCCAGGACTTCAACCTCCTGGACACCTTCTCCATCCAGGATAACATCCTCCTGCCTCTGGTGCTGGCGGGGAAGCGGTACCCGGAGATGGAGAAGCGGCTTCTGCCCCTGGCCCGGCGGCTGGGTATTGATACGCTGCTGAAGAAGTCCCCCTCCGAGGTCTCCGGCGGGCAGAAGCAGCGCACGGCGGTGGCCCGGGCCCTCATCACGGGGCCCCGGATCGTCCTGGCTGACGAGCCCACCGGCGCGCTGGACAGCAAGGCCACCGACAGCCTCCTGCACCTCTTCGACCAGGTGAACGCCGAGGGACAGACCATCCTCATGGTCACCCACTCCACCAAGGCCGCCAGCCACGCCAAGCGGGTGCTCTTCATCCGGGACGGCGAGGTGTTCCACCAGATCTACAGGGGGGTGAGCTCCGCGGAGGAGATGTACCAGAAGATCTCCGACACCCTGACCCTGCTGGCCGCCGGAGGTGAGAGCGATGCGTAACGCCAATCTCTTCCCCAGGCTGGCCCTCCAGAGCATCCGGAACAACCGGCGGTTCTACCTGCCCTACATTCTGGCTCTGCTGGGGGACGTGGCCGCTATCTATATCATGTCCGCCCTGGTGAACGACCCCGGCGTAAAGGACATGACCCCTGGGCGGCCCAACGGATATATGTATGTGAAGACTTTTATGGGCATCGGCCTCTTTATCGCCTTCTTTTTCTCCTCCATTTTCGCCGTCTATATCAACGGCTTCCTCATGAAGCAGCGGAAAAAGGAGCTGGGCATCTACAACATTCTGGGCATGGGCAAGGGGCATATCGCCCTGGTGCTGGTGTTTGAGACGCTGTATACCGGCGTTCTGGGCATTCTGGGCGGACTCTTGACGGGGCTGGCTCTCCACAAACTGGTGAGCCTGATCCTCCACAAGCTCATCGGCCTCCCCGCTCCCTTCGGGTTCTACATCTCCTGGGCGGGCATGGCGGGAACAGCCATCCTCTTTGCCGCGCTGCTGGTGTTCACGCTGCTGATGAACCTGAACAAGGTCCGGGTATCCAAGCCCGTTGAGTTGCTCCGCGGCGGCAGCGTGGGGGAGCGGGAGCCCAAGACCCGCTGGCTCATGACCCTGCTGGGCGTGGCTACGCTGGGCTACGGCTACTATATCGCTGTCACCACCCGGACCGGCATGGACGCCATTGTGCTCTATTTCCTGGCGGTGTTCCTGGTCATCGTGGGCACCTACTGCCTCTTTACCGCCGTGAGCATCTTTGTTCTGAAGGCCCTGCGGAAAAACAAGACATTTTACTACAAAACCAGCCATTTCATCGGCGTATCCGGGATGCTCTACCGGATGAAGCAGAATGCGGTGGGCCTGGCCAACATCTGCATCCTCTGCACCATGGTGATGGTGATGCTCTCCGGCACCCTCTCGCTGTACTTGGGCACGGCGGATGTGGCGAAGGAGCTGTACCCGGGGGACGTCAACATGGAGGTCCGTTATTTCCCCCAGCCGGTGGAGGGGGAGAAGGACTGGTCCCCCTTTGACCCAGACGCCATGCTGGCGGCCAACGTGGGCTTTATTGAGGGCCAGGGGGTCCGGGTGGAGAACGTGCGCACCAGCTACAGCCTGAGCTTTGGCACAGGGATAATCTCCGACGGGGTGTATACCACGGATAGATTCAATGAGGCGGCCAAAGAGATCGCTCTGGTGACCGTCATCACCGAGGCCGACTATACCGCCGCCACTGGGGAGACGCTGAATCTTGGGCCTGACGAGGTGGCCGCCTACAACGTGAAGGGCGATACGCTGGCCATCCGCTGGACGGTGGCGGACGAGGGCTGGGAGCTGGGGGAATCCAATTTCCGTATTGTAAAGACGCTGAGAGATAATCCCCATTTCAACCCCGACATCACCCGGCTGGTGACAGTGGTGGTCGCGGACGGCACCGTCATAAACGATCTTTGGGCCAAGCAGGCGGAGGCGTATCCGGAGGACTGGTCCGAAATGGTGTGGACAGCGCATATGGACGTGGACTGCGATGAGGCGGCGCTCTCGGAACTCCAGTCCCGCTACTGGGACGCGGTGGAGACCAGCGGCTTCTACGAGGGGACCGGCAAGTGGCTGTACTGCAACTGGGAGCTGCGCAGCGACGGCGCGGCCGACGCCTACGGCCTGGCGGGGGGCTTCCTGTTCCTGGGCATCTTCCTGGGATTCATCCTCCTGGTGGCCACGGTACTGATGATCTACTACAAGCAGATCTCCGAGGGCTACGAGGACAAAAACCGGTATGAGATTATGCAGAAGGTGGGCCTCAGCCGGGACGAGGTGAAGCGGAGTATCCACAGCCAGATTCTGATGGTATTTTTCCTGCCCATCCTGGTGGCGGCTATCCACATCGTCTTTGATTTCAACATGGTGGAGAAGCTGCTGACCATGTTCTATATCCACAATACCGCCCTGACCGCCCTCTGCACGGCGGGTACGGTGTTGGTGTTCTTCCTGGCCTACGGCGCGGTGTACCTGCTGACTGCCCGGACGTACTACAAAATTGTTGAGAGGTGATAGAGATGAAGAAATGGGCTGTTGTTCTCCTCATTGGCGGAGCGCTGTGGTGCTGGGTCCGCCATGGGCGCAAGGTATGGCAGGAGGCGTGAGCAAGGGGGGGTTCTGACGGTACCAGCGAGAAAAGTATGCAGACAGTCTAACGGACAGAAAGGAGTACCGGTATGGATAGAGTGGACGCCGCTCTGGTGTTAGGAATGCTGTGCCTGACTGCGGGCACGCTGATGGTGGGATTCAGCCGGCCGCTGTGGTGGATGCTCCACCAGCGGGGGCCCAACGGACGCCGGGAAGCGCCCCGGCGGTACGAGTGGTATCTGCGGATTCCGGGCATTGGACTGCTGGCTGCGGCCGTGTGGATCATCGTCATGAGCGTGACAAATTCGTTCCTCTTTCAATAGGGGCAGGGCCGCCGGGGGAGACTCCGGCGGCCTTGACTATTCCCGGGGAAGGGATATAATGGAGCCCAGTACCCCATAAAAATGGTGTAGGAGGTTTTACTTATGAAACAGGCGCTGCTCATTATTGACATGCAGAACGGCTTTCTCAACCCGGAGTCCCCTCTGTGCATCCGGGACGCCCGGGCCACCGTCCCGGCCTGCGCGGCGGTGATCGATGGGTTTCGCCGGGCCAAGGCGCCGGTGGTGTTTATCAACCGGGCCTACCGGGCGGACGGTAGCGACGTGGAGCACACCCGCCGCCGGGTCTGGGAGGAGGGGGGCAGGCCCCTGACCCCTGGGAGTACCGGTCTTCTCTCCGTGGAGAACCCGGCGGAGTTCGGCAGGGCGGACGGGGACTATGAGATCATCAAGCCCCGGTATTCCGCCTTCTTCCAGACGCCCCTGGACCTGCTGCTGCGGCGGCTGGGGGTGGATACGGTGGTCCTCACCGGCACCACCACCCCCAACTGCATCCGCACCACCTGTTACGATGCCATTTCCCTGGACTACCGGGTGGTGGTGTTGGAGGACTGCTGCTCCTCCAACACAAAAGAAATCCAGCAGGCGAACCTGCTGGATATGAAAAACGTGGGCGCGGAGATCCGCTCCTCGGCGGCGTTTTTGGCGTCGCTTATGTAGAGCTTACCCGGTACTGGTTTACAATGGCCTCCAGCTCCGCCCAGCGGGCCTCCATATCGCCCACCAGCTTGCACTGGGTCCGGCAGCGGTCCAGGTTCTGGCCCGGTCGGGTGGTGTGGAAGTAGCGGTCCCCCTCCAGGTAGTCGGTGAGGAAGCGCATACCGCACTCCAGGGTCATGAGCTTCGCGCCCCAGGGGAGGTAGGCGATCTCCTGGTCCGTGAGGCTGCCCTCCGCGCCCTCCAGGAAGGCGGCGGCGTATACAGCGAAGAGGTTCACATCCAGCTCCACCTTGGAGAGGTCCCGCTCGTCCTCGGCGGAGTGGTTGGCGCCGAAGCGGATGGAGTCGCCAAAGTCGTTGATGGCCAGGCCCGGCATAACGGTGTCCAGGTCAATGATGCAGAGGCCCGTGCCGGTTTTGGCGTCCAGGAGGACGTTGTTGAGCTTAGTGTCGTTGTGGGTGACCCGCAGGGGCAGCACGCCGTCCCGGAGGGCCTGGAGGGCCACGGAGCAGTCCTTCTCCCGGGCCAGCATAAAGCGGATCTCCTCCTGGCACTCCCCGGCGCGACCCATGCTGTCCGCCGCGATGGCGGCCTTCAGTTTGGCAAGGCGGTCCTCGGTGTCGTGGAAGCGGGGGATGGTCTCAAAGAGGGTTCCGGCGGGGTAGTCCCGCAGCAGGCGCTGGAAGCGGCCAAACGCCCGCCCGGCGGCGGCGAAGAGCTCCGGCGTCTCGGCCTGCTGGCAGCAGATGGTCCCCTCCACGAAGGGGTAGACCCGCCAGGCGCCGCCGCTGCTGTCGGTGAAATAGGCGTTGCCGTCCCGGGCGCGGAGGACCTCCAGAGCTTCCCGGCTGGGGTCGCCGCCGTTTTCCACAATCTGGCGGCGCAGGTACTCCGTAACGCCGGTGACGTTCTCCATCAGGCGGCCGGGTTCCTTAAAGGCGGCGGGGCTCAGCCGCTGAAGGATGAACCGGCGGCCGGGGCCATCCGGGCCCTGGGTGTTGACGCAGAAGGTGTCGTTGATGTGGCCCTCGCCGTAGCGCTGGACGTCTGTGACGGGCCCGCCGAACTCAAAGGCGGTCAAGGCTTCCTGGAGGCGGTCCTCCGCCGGATAAATTTTCTGTTCCATCATTCTCCCTTTCTTCTCTCGCGGTGTGGATCAGCCTTTGTAGCCGTTGGGGTTCATGGACTGCCACTTCCAGGAGGAAGCGCACATGTCCTCAATGCCGTATTTGGCCTGCCAGCCCAGCTCGTCCCGGGCCTTGGCGGGGTCGGCGTAGCAGGCGGCGATGTCGCCGGGGCGGCGGGGCTCTATGGCGAAGGGCAGGCTCTTTCCGCAGGCCCCCTCGTAGGCGCGGAGGACCTCCAGGACGCTGTAGCCCTTGCCGGTGCCCAGGTTGCAGACGAAGAGGCCGCAGTTGGCCTCCAGCTTTTTCAGGGCCGCCACGTGGCCCAGGGCTAGGTCCACCACGTGGATATAGTCCCGCACGCCGGTGCCGTCGGGGGTGTTGTAGTCGTTGCCGTATACGTGGAGCTTCTCCAGCTTGCCCACCGCCACCTGGGCGATATAGGGAACCAGATTGTTGGGGATGCCGTTGGGGTCCTCGCCGATGAGGCCGCTCTCGTGGGCCCCGATGGGGTTGAAGTAGCGCAGCAGGACCACGTTCAGGCTGGGGTCCGCCTTGCAGTAGTCGGTGAGGATGCGCTCAATGAAGAGCTTGGTGGTGCCGTAGGGGTTGGTGGTGCCGCCGGTGGGGAAGTCCTCCCGGATGGGCACGGTGGCGGGGTCGCCGTAGACCGTAGCGGAGGAGGAGAAGACGAAATTCTTCACCCCGCGGCGGCGCATGGCCTGGAGGAGGTAGAGGGTGCTGACGAGGT
>CATIYU010000263.1 GCA_949739085.1 uncultured Eubacteriales bacterium
GGTCGTACGGCTCTAAACCCTGTTTTAAGCGAAAGAATGCGGGACTTAAATCAGCTTCACGCTCACCCTCCTGGGTGGGCGCTTTTTCTGTTTCCTCGGAGCCGTCGACCAGGAAACCTACGGAAACACCGAAGTATTCGGCAATTTTGGTTAGCGTGTCCATTTTGGGGACAGTTCCGTTTTTCCAGAAGGTAGCTATGGAGCGGTTCATACCCATATCCGTTACGGCACGACTGGGGGATATACCCCTGTCGTGGCAGAGGGCCATAAAATTATCGTAAAACACAAAAACACCTCCAGCTATTTGTGCAACTTTCACAATGTTTAATAAATTCAGCGAATCGACTTGAAATGCTTAAAATATTCAGCTATAATGGCCGTGTTGAATGAATTAAGCAAAACAACCCCCGCCCCCCTTTCCGGTTGCACTTCGGACGGGAGTTTGCATGGCTATGTGTACTACGAACTAAGCACATAATAGCATACTTGTTTAATAATTTCAACTACTTTTTGAAAAAAGGAGGCAGAAATTTTATGCCGCAAGCGTGGACCGCAGAAGTGGTGGCGCGGATGCACATGGCCAAAATCACTACCACGCAACTGGCGAAAGAGGCCGGGTATACGTTACAGTACACCAGCATGGTGCTGAATGGCCACCGGGACACCGAAAGCGCCAAAGCCACCATCTTGGCGGCGCTCGACAAACTGGAGGCGGGGCGTGTACCAGCGCCGGTCTAAATTACTCGGCAAGATTAGGAAAGGAGAAAACATGAACAACAAATTGATCCCCATCGAGCACGAAGGGCAGCGGGTGATTACCACCGAACTGCTAGCCCAGGCCTATGAGACCGACACTGACAACATCAAGCATAATTTCAACAACCACAAGGAGAATTTCAAAGAAGGAATTCACTACTATCTGCTTAAAGGAGATGCGTTGAGGGCCTTTAAGCGCGAGGTGAATGATATTCCCCTCGTGGCCCCCAACGTCAACCAGCTCTACCTCTGGACGGAGCGCGGTGCCAACCGGCACTGCAAGATTCTGGACACACCCAAGGCGTGGGAGCAGTTCGACAATCTGGAGGAAACCTACTTCCTGGTGAAGGAACAGCAGAAA
>CATIYU010000264.1 GCA_949739085.1 uncultured Eubacteriales bacterium
CATGGAATGCGCCGTCCGCCCAGGACCCGCTTGCCTGACCGCGCTGGGGCCATCTTTCAGACAAGGAGACTGTACTATGATCGAAATGAGAGGAATCAGCAAAACTTACCGGGTCCGGCGGCGGGAGGCTGGCCTGGGAAACGCCCTGAAAAGCCTCTTTGCCCAGGACTATACTGAGGTTCCCGCCCTGCAAAGCATGTCCTTTACCATCCCCGACGGCCAGATCGTGGGCTACATCGGCCCCAACGGCGCGGGCAAAAGCACTACCATTAAGATTCTTAGCGGTATCCTTCATCCGGACGCCGGGACCTGCACTGTGGACGGCCTAGTGCCCTGGGAGGAGCGGAAGCGGCATGTAGCCCGGTTGGGAGTTGTGTTTGGACAGCGGAGCCAGCTGTGGTGGGATGTGCCGGTGATGGAGTCCTTTCTGCTGCTGCGGGATATCTACCGCGTGCCGGAGGGGACGTTTCGGGAGAACTTGGACCGCCTGCTGGACCTGCTGGACCTGGGGGACCTGCTCAAAACCCCGGCCCGTATGCTGTCCCTGGGCCAGCGGATGCGCTGCGAGATTGCGGCGGCGCTGCTCCACGGCCCTAAGCTTCTCTTTCTGGACGAGCCTACCATCGGCCTGGATGCGGTGAGCAAACTGAAGGTCCGGGAGTTTATCCTGGAGCAGAACCGCATCTGCGGCACCACGGTGCTGCTGACCACCCACGATATGCAGGACATCGACGCCCTGTGCAGCCGGGTGCTGCTGATCGGAAAGGGACAACTGCTCCTGGACGGCGATACCGCCCAGATCCGGGCCATGGCCGGGGAAAACCTCTCCACCGAGGAGTCTGTGGCGGACTTGTACCGCCGCTTCGGTATTTGAGGGGGCGGCATGATGAAAAAATATTGGTCCTTCTTCAAAATGAAGCTGATGGCGGGGCTTCAATACCGGGCAGCGGCCCTGGCGGGCATGAGTACCCAGTTTGTGTGGGGCGCCATGGAAATCCTGGTGTACCGGGCCTTTTGGCTGGAGAATCCGGAGCGGTTCCCCATGGGCATGGAGGCACTCTCCTCCTACATATGGCTCCAGCAGGCGTTCTTATCGCTGTTCGCCATGTGGAACTGGGAATTTGAGATTCTGGAGTCGGTAAAGACTGGCGCGGTGTCCTACGAACTGCTGCGGCCTACGGATGTCTACGGCATGTGGCTGGCCCGGGCGGCCCTCAGGATGGTTCCGGTGATCTTTGTCAGCAGCCTGCTCCCCGCGCCCTATGGCCTGCGCCTCACAGTCTCTCCGGCGGTGTTTGGCCTGTTCCTGCTGTCGGCGGCGCTGATGGTGCTGGTAGTGTGCGCCTACTCGCTGTTGGTCTACTCGCTGACGTTCTACCTCACGGACCCCAACGGCCTGATGGTTGTTTCGGTGGCGGCGGCGGACCTGCTGGGCGGGGCTATTGTGCCGCTGCCCTTTCTGCCGGAGGGCTTCCGCCGCTTTGCGGAGCTGACGCCCTTCGCCGCCATGCAGAACGTGCCCCTGCGCATCTTCAACGGGGACATATTCCTGCCGGATATCCCGCAGATGATGGGTTTGCAGGTGTTCTGGATTGTGGTACTGCTCTCGGCGGGCTGGCTTCTGACAAGGAAGGGCCTGCGCCGGACCGTCGTTTTGGGAGGTTGAGTAATGAAGCTGTATCTGAAATTTTTGTCCATTCACTTCCGCTCCTCCATGACCTACCGTGCCAGCTTTTTCCTCAGCTGCGTGGGGCATCTGCTGATTACTGCCAACGTCTTTTTGGGGGTTGTGTTCCTCATGGACCGCTTCGGCTCTGTGGGCGGCTATACGCTGCCCCAGCTGAGCCTGTGCTATGCGGTGATTCTGGCGGCCACCAGTTTGGCGGAGTGTTTTGGCCGGGGGTTTGATGCCTTCACGCGCATCCTTGCTCAGGCACAGTTTGACCGGATGATGGTCCGGCCCCGGTCCCTCTGTTTCCAGGTGCTGTGCCAGGATATGAGGCCCACCATGCTGGCCCGGGTACTCCAGGCGGTTCTCATGTTGGCTTGGGCCGTACCCTCCGGGGCAGTGGTCTGGACGCCCTGGAAAGCTCTTGCGCTGGCGCTGATGATTCTGTGTGGCGCGGCTGTTTTCTTTGGACTCTATATCGTCAACGCCTGTATTTGCTTTTTTACTCTGGAACATGTGGAGGCCCTCAATATCTTTCTGGACGGCCCCCGGGAGTATGGTAAGTACCCCTTCGGCATCTACGGCAGGCCGGTGCTGCTGATTCTCACATTCCTGGTACCGCTGGCCCTGGTGCAGCACTGGCCCTTGCAGTACCTCTTTGGCCGGGGCCCGGCGTGGTACGGCCTGTTGCCCCTGGCCGCCCTCCTGTTCCTCATGCCCTGCGCCTTCCTCTGGCGGCTGGGTGTGCGCCATTATCGCTCCACAGGGGCCTAGGCGGACGGCCAATCCGCTCTACACTGCGGCGGTCGGTTCGGCCAGCCACACGGTGACGGTGGATGCCGCAGGTCGAAGGTCAGATCCTAGGCGGGCGGCCAATCCGCTCTGTGCTGCGGCGGTCAGCAAGCGCGTTCTCATTTTACCACGGATTTCCCGGCGAAACAAGCAAAAAAACCAGATAAGAGTGGAGAAACAGGCGGCGCTTTCCGGCGCGGCCTGTTTTTCTGCATCGCCGCCCTAAAGCAGCTCTTCCAGGCGTTCCCGATACATCTCCCGCACCCAGGACAGCTCCCCCAGGCCGGTAAAGGAACAGGAGACAGCGTGCCCCGCCTGCTCTAAACGGGGCTTCCACATCTCGTCCATGTCTTTTTTTGCGTGGTCCCCCGCCACCAGCAGTAGCGGTAGCAGAGTTATCCTCCGGGGGCCGCCGGGCTCAAGCTGGCGGAGGATGTCCTCCAGCCCCGGCCAGCCTCTTGCGGTGCCGGTGTAGATGTCGTTCCGGCCCAGCAGGTTCAGCGCAGTCTGAAGGGCGGGGTAGACCGTGTTGGCAAAGTGCTCCGTGCCGTGGCCCATGCATACGGTGACCGCGCCCTCCTCCACCGGAAGGTCCCGGGAGAGCAGGGCGGCAAACCGCCGGATGGCATGGCAGCCGTCCAGCAGAGGCCGTCCTACTTGCAGGGATATAAATTTGTCCGACAGCGTCTCTGCCTCCGCTTTTAGTCTGTCGTATTCATAGCCGTACAGCAAGAGGGTGGGCTGAAGAACTGCCCGCCGGACGCCCCCAGCCAATAGCTGTTCCAGCGCCTCGGACAGGCTGGGGACGTTCTCCCCGCGGCCTGCCAGAATGCGCCGGATGGTGGGGCTGGTAAAGGCCCGGATATGAAGATAGCCTGGTGCGGCGGCGGCGAGAGCCTTCTCCACCGCTGTGATGCCGCGCCGCGCCTCCGGCACGCTGGTGCCGAAGCTGACGATAACCAGCGCCTGCTCATGCATGATACTTCCTCCTATGTGTGTCTACAAAGAGTTGGCCCAGTTTGACACATTTCTAGATTAACAGATACAGGGCGGGAGGGCAACAACTATTTCCGCGCCATCTGGACGCAACAGCGTTGCCATGTGACCGCGCTTGTGGTATAATCGTTATAAACACAGAGTGCGCGGGGGGGATAACCCTGTACGGCGTTCCTTTTGACCTTTTCTGTGGGGAAAACCATGATTACCAATGGGAGGCGCTAAAACTATGAATATTCTAGCCTTTGAATCCTCCTGCGACGAGACCGCCGCCGCAGTCGTGCGGGACGGGCGGCAGGTTCTCAGCGACGCCATTGCTTCTCAGGCGGACATGCACGCCGTCTACGGCGGAGTGGTGCCGGAGATTGCCTCCCGGAAGCACGTAGAGGTCATTGCGGCGCTGACAGACAAGGCCCTTGCAGCCGCCGGAATTGGCCGGGGGGACGTGGACGCAGTGGCGGTGACCTATGGTCCGGGCCTGATCGGGGCGCTGCTGGTGGGAGTGAATTTCGCCAAGAGCACGGCGTATGCGTGGGGCAAGCCCCTCATTCCCGTTCACCATCTGCGAGGACATATCGCCGCCAACTACATCGCGTTTCCAGAGCTGGAGCCGCCGTTTCTGGCGCTGTGCATCTCCGGCGGCAACTCCATGCTGGTGGACGTGCGGGGATACACGGACATGTCCATTGTAGGGGCCACCAGGGACGATGCGGCGGGAGAGTGCTTTGATAAAATTGCCCGGGTGCTGGGGCTGCCATACCCTGGCGGAAGGCCCATGCAGGAGCTGGCGGAGGGCGGGGACAGCGCAAAATACGCTCTGCCCCGGGCCAAGGTGGCGGGCAGTAGCCTGGACATGTCCTTCTCCGGACTGAAGACGGCGGCGGTAAACCTCATCCACAATGCCCAGCAGAAAGGGGAGGAGCTGGACCGCGCCAGTCTGGCGGCCGGAGTAACGGCAGCGGTCAGCGAGGAGCTGGTCCCCCGTGCCATGGAGGCGGCGCGGCGTCTGGGACACCACACCTTGGCAGCGGCGGGGGGCGTGGCGGCCAACAAATTTATCCGGGCGGACCTGGAGCGCACCTGCCGGGAGAACGGGCTGCGGCTGTATTTACCGCCCCTGTCCCTGTGCGGGGACAACGGGGCCATGATCGGCTGTCAGGCGTACTACGAATATCTGGCGGGAGTGCGGGGGGACATGAGCCTGAACGCCTACGCTAATCTGGAAATCTAACCTGGCGGGGGCTGGACGGGGACGTCTGGTCCCCGCTGTCTGTTTGGGACCGAAAAGACTGGGAAATGATGAATTCATGCAGAATTTGTCATTATGTAAACTTATCGTAGGCGGTCAACTGTGCAAAAGGGGCGGCTGGCTTTTCCACATGAGGAAAAAACCCGCAAAACTATGGGGGAGAGCCGCCTGTTCCACTGTGGATATCTCTGTGGAAACTGTGTATAACTTGCTGTAGTAGAGAATTATCTTGAATTTTATGTGAACCTGCCGAACAAAGAGGCTTTATGCAGAGGGTGCGGAAACTGGTCGTTTTTTTGAAAACTCTGCGGCTTTTGGGAGGCTGGCGGCGGGCCCGCTTAGGCCCGCACAGATATCCGCGTACCAGTATGCCGCAATTATGCAAGTCCAGCTGCATAATTACGGGACGTTATCATCCAGTTCCGCCAGTTGGGCGAGAAAAGGGAACGGGGCCGCCGTCCCAAGACAGCAGCCCCACACCAATTGTCAAGATGCCATCATCGCGCTCATTCCTCCGGCTCCGCCCAGCCCAGACTGCGGCCTACCGCCTTGTGCCAGCCCCGCAGCAGTTTATCCCGCTGGGAGGTATCCATGGCGGGCTGGTACTGCCGCTCCACCGTGTGGAGGGACTTAATCTCCTCCAGGCTGCTCCAGGTCCCCACGGCCAGTCCCGCCAGGTAGGCCGCCCCCAGGGCGGTGGTCTCCCGAATAGCGGGTTGGCGGATAGGCTTGCCGAGAATGTCCGCCTGGAACTGCATGAGGAAGCTGTCCTGGCTGGCTCCGCCGTCGGCGTTGAGGCAGGTGAGGCCGATGCCCGTGTCCCGCTCCATGGACTGCACCAGGTCGCTGACCTGGTAGGCGATGGACTCCTGAGCCGCCCGGATGATGTGAGTTCGGGTGGTGCCCCGGGTGAGGCCCACCAGGGCTCCCCGGGCGTACATGTCCCAGTAGGGGGCCCCAAGCCCGGTAAAGGCCGGGACTAGATAGACGCCGCCGGTGTCTGGCGTCCGGGAGGCGTAATACTCCGCGTCCTGGGCATCGGTGATGAAGCGCAGCTCGTCCCGGACCCACTGAATCACCGCGCCGCCCACAAATACGGATCCCTCCAGAGCGTACTGCGCCCGGTCCCCCACGCTGGCGGCGATGGTGGATACCAGCCCGTTTTCGCTGCGGTAGAGGCGGTCCCCGGTGTTCATCAGCAGGAAACAGCCGGTACCGTAAGTATTTTTCGCCTGCCCAGGAACGAAGCAGGTCTGGCCAAAGAGGGCCGCCTGTTGGTCCCCGGCCATGCCCGCAATGGGAACCTCTCTTCCTTGCAGGTTGGCTGTGCCGTAGACGCGGCTGGAGGAACACACCTGGGGGAGCATCTCCATGGGGATGTCCAAGGCGGCGCAGATGCGTTTGTCCCAGCAGAGGTTCTGAATGTCAAAGAGCATGGTGCGGCTGGCGTTGGTGTAGTCGGTGACATGGGCCTTTCCGCCGGTCAGCTTCCAGACCAGCCAGGCGTCCACGGTGCCGAAGAGCAGCTCGCCGTTCCGGGCCCGCTCCCTGCCGTTTTCCACCTGGTCCAGAATCCATTTCAGCTTGGTGGCGGAGAAGTAGGCGTCCACCAGGAGACCGGTGCGCTCCCGGATGTACCCGCTGAGGTCCAGGTCCCCCTTGATCTCCTCGCACAGGGGCGCGGTGCGGCGGCATTGCCAGACGATGGCGTTATACACCGGCCGACCGGTGGTCTTGTCCCACACGATAGCAGTCTCCCGCTGGTTGGTAATGCCGATAGCGGCAATCTCCTCCGGGGAGGCCCCGGATTTCGCCAGAGCCTCTGTGAGGACAGAGTACTGGCTGGACCAGATTTCCATGGGGTCCTGTTCCACCCAGCCGGGCTTGGGGTAGAACTGGGTCAGTTCCCGCTGGGCCATCTCCGCGATGCGCATTTCCTGGTCGAAAAGGATGCACCGGCTGCTGGTAGTGCCCTGGTCCAGAGCAATGATGTACTTTTTCATATACGGACCTCCCTGTCTTTGTAAAGTGGCCGCAGCGGATAGCGGCTGGCGGCCAGCATCCCTGAAGGGGGCTGGCCGCCGGTTTTATACCGTATAGACGTATTCGCCGTTTTTCTGGTTGATACCGTAAAAATCTGCGAAGCTCAGCCGGAAAATCCGGTCCAGCTTCCCGCAGATGTCCACGCCATTTTTAATGAGGTGCAGATAAAGCCCGCTGTTGGAGATATCCCCCAGGGAGAGGTAGCCGGTGAGCCGTCCATCTTTGACGATGGCCTTTTTATACTCCTTGGCCGCCCTGTGGACCAGGATCTCCGCCCCCTCTGTCTGGTCCAGCCGCCCCACGGAGAGCATGGTGACGCCGAAGAAATTGCTGGTGTTCTTGAAGGGATAGGGCTTTTCGTAAACCGTGTCCACACCCG
>CATIYU010000265.1 GCA_949739085.1 uncultured Eubacteriales bacterium
CATGCGGGAGGCGGACCACTTCGAGTTCTTCTCCAAAACCGTCCTGCCGGAGATCGTGCGCCGCCACCAGCGGGACCGGGTTATGGCCATCTGGAGCGCCGGCTGCTCCAGCGGGGAGGAGCCCTATAATATCTCTATCTACATCAAGGAATTTCTAGGCGCTCAGGCCGCCCAGTGGGATACCCGGGTGCTGGCCACCGATATTTCGCAGAAGGCCCTGGCCTCCGCGAAAAAGGGCGTCTATGAGCTGCCGGACACAATTCCCGCCAACTGGAAGAAGCGGTACTTCGTCCCCGTCAAGGGGACCAACCAGTTCTCTGTTGCGCCGGAGATTAAAAATAACGTCATCTTCCAGACCTTCAACCTGATGGATCCCATTAAATTCCGGCTGAAATTCGACGTCATTTTCTGCCGGAATGTGATGATTTACTTTGACCAGCCCACAAAGGACGCCTTGGTGCAGCGCTTCTACGACGCCACGGTGCCGGGCGGCTATCTGATGATCAGCCACTCGGAGAACCTGGGGCAGAACAATCCCTATAAGACAGTGGCTCCCTCCACGTTCCAGAAGAAATAGGCGCGGCAGGCCCAGGCCCGGCAGTTCCCGCAGAACCGGCGGGGGCAGGCGGAGATGTAGGGGCGTGCAAAAGTTCTGTTTGATTCTTTTTCACTCGAGAAGAGGATCAGAACATGGAAGAGGCTGAATCATGGAAAAGGAGAGAGACAAGTATGTGGCCTGCCAATAAAAAAGTCCGCGTCATGGTGGTGGACGATTCGATTTTGGCCCGGACAATGATTACCCAGGGCCTGTCCCAGAACCCCAGAATCGAGGTGGTGGGGACCGGATTTAACGCCCAGGATGCCATGGCGAAAGTGGGCCAGCTGCGGCCCGACGTTATCACTTCGGACATCGAAATGCCGGGGATGAGCGGCCTGGACTTCCTCAAACAGCTGCTGCCCAAGTATCCGCTGCCGGTAATCCTGGTCTCCTCACTGAATCTGCGGGTGTTTGACGCCCTCTCGGCGGGCGCTGTGGACTTTGTCCGCAAGCCGGACCCCGGGAAAAACGACGCCTTTATCGCCGCTCTGACCCAAAAGGTGCTGGCGGCGGCCGGGGCCAAGGTGCGCCGGTCTCCGGCGGCGCTGACCCAGGCCGGCGGCCCTGGAGGAATCGCTCCCGCCGCGCCGCTGGGGGCCCGGCCCGGCATGGACCGGGTGATTATCGGCCTGGGGGCCTCCACCGGAGGTACCGAGGCCACACTGGAGGTGCTCAAGCGGCTTCCGGCGGACATCCCGGGGATGCTGATTGTGCAGCACATGCCAGTTGGGTTTACCCAGATGTATGCGGAGCGGCTCAACCGCCTCTGCCAGATGGAGGTCCGGGAGGCCAAGCACGGGGACGAGGTCCGGCGGGGCCTGGCGTTGCTGGCTCCTGCGGACTATCAGATGCGGATTGTGCGCAGCGGCACCCGCTACACAGTGGCCTGTGTGCAGGGGGCGGAGAAGGTTAGCGGGCACCGGCCGTCGGTGGATGCGCTGTTCATGTCCATGGCGGAGCAGGTGCGCTGTAAAATGGTAGGCATTATCATGACCGGCATGGGCCGGGACGGCGCGGACGGCCTGCTGCAAATGCGGAAGGCAGGCGCATACACCATCGGACAGGATAAGGAGTCCAGCGTGGTGTACGGAATGCCCATGGTGGCTTACAACATTGGCGCAGTGCAGATACAGGCGTCCTGTGAGAATATTGCCAGCATTTTGCTGCGGCAGCTCAACCAACTGTAATTGAAAAGGGAAGGCCCGGAGACAGTGGACTCCGGGCCTTTTTGCCTGCACAAAATAGATGCAAAAAGATGAAATTTTGGCGAGAATGTGCCAGCTTCGCAATTTATTACCGGTTGACTTTTGGGGCCCGGGCTGGTACTCTCACGTTGTCGGGCGGCTCCGGCTGGTGGTGGCCGGAACGCCGAACGCTTAACAACGAAGGAGACAGCAAGCAACATGAATAGACGTTTTTTGGCAACCCTGCTGGCCATGAATATGGCTGTGACCACGCTGCCCGCAATAGCGGCGGCGGAGAATGACGGTACATCTGGCGGCACAACAGACATAGAGGACGTAGAGAATCCCGGCAACACGGAGAATCCCGATGGCACGGAGAATCCCGATGGCACGGAGAATCCCGATGGCACGGAGAATCCCGATGGC
>CATIYU010000266.1 GCA_949739085.1 uncultured Eubacteriales bacterium
CTTTTGACGAAGAAATAACCTTTTTACCCTTCTTCACATACAATGGCCTAGTAAAGGAGGCTGTTGCTATGGAAAACACCATCACCGGCGGAAGCCAGAACCTGTCCGCCGCCTATGACTACCGGGTATACGACCGCGTTTGGCAGCGGGTGTCCCCGGAGCTGAATCCCTACCCGGATTCCCCCGGCGCGGAGGCCCCCGCGCCGGTACCGGTTCCCGCCGTACCCGCGCCCGCCCAGGAGGGCGGCGGAGAGGCCACCCTGCCGGGGGCGGAGCGGAATCCCTGCTGCATGGGCACTGAGGCACAGGAGTCCCTAGAGGTGCTGGAGGGGTTCCTGGAGGAGGAGCTGGCGGAGGCCCGCTGCTGCCGGGCCATGGCCTGCCGGTTCCGGAACCAGGGGGCGGTGCGTCTGCTGCGGCGTCTGGCGGCAGAGAAGGCGGCGGCGGCCCGGGAGTTGGCCAGCGCCTACTATCTCACCACCGGTTCCTGCTACGCTCCTGCCATAACAGTGGAGCACATGCAGTGGGCGGGCCTGGCGGAGGCCCTGCGGAGCTGCTATCATCAGGAGGCCTGCAACGGCCTCAACTACCAGCGGGCGGCGGACGAGACACTGGACCCCTGTCTGCAAAAGTTGTTCCGGCGGCTGGGGGAGCAGTCCTACCGCCGGGCGGAGGAGATCATGGCTTTGCTGGGAAAGCTCCTCTGCTAATAGAATACATACCAGGGGGTGGCGGGTCCATCCCCTGGTATGCGCAGTCTTCCACCAGGCCCGCCGGGGGACAAGCCTGGTTTGCGGCAGGTTTCATGAAAGGAGGCCCTCTATGGCCCATACAAAACAGAAGCTTCTGTACTTAGCGAAGCTCTTTCAGGAGGAGACCGACGAGGAGCACGCTGTTACAGTGAAGGATATGATCCGCTATCTGAAAAAAAACGGCCTCCACGCCGAGCGCAAGGCGATCTACGAGGACCTGGAACTACTCAGGGAGTTTGGAATGGATATCGTCCACTTTAAAACCAAAACCCACAATTACTACCTGGGCCAGCGGGACTTTGAGCTGCCGGAGCTGACGCTGCTCATCGACGTAGTGCAGGCGTCCCCCTTCCTGACGGCAAAAAAGAGCATAGCCCTTATCCACAAGCTGGGGCGTCTGGCCAGCACCGCCCAGGCCGGACGGCTGCGCCGCCAGGTCTACGTCCTAGACCGGGTGAAGACCCAGAACGAGCAGCTCTACTATAATATAGACGGCATCCACCAGGCGCTTAATGAAAACCGTCTGGTCCGGTTCCGTTACTTCGACTGGACCGCCGGTGGGGAGCGCCGCTACCGCCGGGACGGAGCCTCTTACACTGAGTGCCCGGCGGCGCTGTGCGTGGACCGGAACTACTACCTCATTGCCTACCGTCCCCGAGAGGGCAAGTTCGTCCACTTCCGGGCGGACCGCATCAGCGATTTGCAGGTGACGGACCTGGAACGGCCCCCGCTGCCGGAGGACTTCGACCCGGCCCGGTATGTGCGCACCATCTTCGATATGCACTCCGGAGACACCCAGCTGGTCAAGCTGCGCCTGGCGGGGCACCTGATGAATGTGGCCATGGACCGCTTTGGCCGGGAGGCCGTCTACCGGGAGGAGCCCGGCGGCACAGTGACTGTCACGGCTCAGGTGGAGGTGAGCCCCACCTTTTTGAGCTGGGTGCTGTGCTTTGGCGGCGAGGCCGCCATTGTGAGCCCACCGTCCGCCCGGGACGCCCTGCAAAAGCTGGCCCGGAACGCCCTGGCCCGCTATGAGGAGCCGTGCCAAGAGCCGGAATCGTAAAAAAATGATGAATTTTCTGGAAAACACCTGCTATGGGCTTGCGGTCATATGGTTTTTGTGTTAGACTGCTTATCTGTGACAGAATTGGTAGGGAAACATGCCGGTTCCCACAAATAACGGCAAAGCATGAGGATATCGCTATGGAAATTACACGAGGCGTTGGGTTTGGCACCCTGGGGCTGTCCCCGGAGATCATGCGCGCGCTGGAAAAAAAGGGCTATGAGACATCCACGCCCATTCAGGCGGGCTGCATCCCGCCCATGCTGGAGTGGCGGGACGTGACCGCCAAGGCCCCTACAGGCACCGGGAAGACCTTCGCCTTCGGCATCCCGATGATTGAGCACATTGATATGGATTCAGACCAGGTCCAGGCGGTGGTGCTGGCCCCCACCCGGGAGCTGGCCCTGCAAATTACGGCGGAGATGCGGGAGCTGGCCCAGTTCAAGCCCGGCGTCCGCATGGTCTGCCTCTACGGCGGCCAGCCCATCGGCAAGCAGATCGACGCGCTGAAAAAGCGCCCCCAAATTGTGGTGGCAACTCCTGGCCGCCTTCAGGACCACATGAAGCGGCGGACCGTGCGCATTGACAAGGTGCAGACCGCTGTGCTGGACGAGGCGGACCGGATGCTGGACATGGGCTTCATTCACGATGTGACCAAGCTCCTGGACCAGATGAAGGCCCGGAAAAATTTGGGCCTCTTCTCCGCGACCATCAGCCGGGAGGGGATGGATATCGCCTGGGTCTATCAGAGGGATCCGGTGGAGGTCACCGTCCGGGCGGAGGAGGAGAACAAGCCCGACATCCTCCAATACCGCCTGGAGCTGACCGCGCAGGACAAGGTGGACGCTGTGGAACAGATTCTGGTCCAGGAGCAGCTGGATCGGGTCATGGTGTTCTGTAACACTAAGGGCAACGCGGAGCGGGCGGCCAAGCTGCTGCAAATGCGGGGCGTGGACGCCCAGTGCATCCACGGCGACATTCCCCAGGACAAGCGGGAGAAGGTGATGGCCAAATTCCGGAGGGGAGAGCTGCGGGTGTTCGTGGCCACTGATGTGGCCGCCCGGGGCATTGATGTGGACGACGTGGACGCAGTGATTAATTTCGACGTGCCCGACGAGAACGAGTACTACGTCCACCGCATCGGTCGCACGGGCCGGGCCAGGCGGCGGGGCAAGGCGTACACCTTCGTCACCGACTATCCAAGTATGGTCCGGCTGGGCAACATTGCCAAACACACTAAAAACGACATCCTTCCCGTGCGCTTCGGGGAGGACGGACAGCTTGTCCCGGCTGGGGACAAGCCGTAACCGGAGAGAACTATGTGCAAGAGATATAAACGCCTGTTGGCGCTGTTGCTGGCCCTCCTGCTGACTGCCTGCGGCGCACAGGACGGTGAGCTGCCGCCCAGCAGCGGGGAGGAGGCCGTGCCCCTCAGCCTAACGGTCAGCCTGCCCCAGCTTCCGGACACCCTGGACCCCGCCGCATCCCAGGGAGGGGAGACGGCCCTCTACCACCTCTACGAGAATCTGCTGCGCTGGGAGGACGGCGGAGACGGCTGGGCTGCGCTGGCCTGCGGTCAGGCGGAGAGCTATCAGGTGGAGACGGATTACGCTGGAAACGCCACCTACACCTTTACTTTGCGGGAGGATGCCAAGTGGTCCGACGGACGGGCTGTAACGGCGGCGGACTTTGTGGGGGCCTGGCGGCGTCTGGCGGACCCGGCCAACGGTCTGCCTCATCGGGAGTTGCTCTCGGCTGTCTCCGGTTACGGCCAAGTGCAGGAGACCGGAGACGCATCCCTGCTGGCAGTTTCTGCCCCCAATCCCCGGACCTTTGTGGTCACCCTGGAGGGGAGCTGCGCCTGGTTCCTGGCGGAGGTGTGCGCTGGAGCGTACACCATGCCTGCCGCCGCGGGTGCGGACGGCGCTGTGACCAACGGCGCTTACACGGCTGCCCAGTTTGATTCCCAGCAGCTGGTGCTGGAGCGGAGCGAGAGCTATTATGGAGCGGCGGAGGTGGGGCCAGAGGCTATCCGGTTTGTGCCCGGCTCCGAGACGGATTACGCCCAATTTCAGGCTGGAGAGCTGGATCTCATCACCCGATTGCCTAGCGAGGCGTTCCAGAACCTGCCGGATGGATGGATACCGGAGCCGGAGACGTCTCTGGCCGCCGTGGCTTTCAATACACGGCAGGCTCCCTTTGACGACCCGCAGGTCCGGCTGGCCTTCCGGCTGGCGGTGAATTCCCAGGCTGTGGCGGAGGCGGTGGATATTCCAACGGTCCGGCCCGCTCCCGGGGTGATGCCCTATGGCGTCTTTGACTACGGGGACCGGTCTACCCCGGTGGAGCCGGACGCCCTGCCGGACCAGATGGAGTCCAGCGCGGTCTACTGGGACTTTCGTACCCACAGCCTGGAGAAGGTGACTGTACCTGTGGAGAGCGACTACCTGGAGGACAGCCAGAGGGCTCGGGAACTGCTGGTTCAGGCGGGCTACCCTGGCGGAGAAGGATTCCCGGCAGTGGAGTACATCTACATGGCCTCCGATGAGGCGCAGGCCGCTGCCAGCGCCCTCCAGACCATATGGCAGCGGGAGCTGGGGATATCAGTGACCCTGCGGGCGGTGACAGAGGAGACGTATTGGGACCTGCTGGCCCCTCCGGTGGAGACCGGAGAGGAGGAATCCGAAGAGAAGCAGGGATCCGGCGGCGGGGAAGAGGGCGAAGAGGCGTCCGGCGAACCGGAGGAGACCTTCGCCATGGCTGCTATGGAGATCGCTTCAACGGTCAGCGATGCGGGAGTTCTCTTGAGCCGCTGGCACAGCGCCAGTCCAGACAACCTCTCCGGCTACCGCAGCGACGCCTTTGACATCCTGCTGGAGGCGGCCCGCGCCGCTGTCTCCCCGGAGGTCCGGGATGCCTACCTCCACGACGCGGAGGCCATTCTCCTAGAGGAGGCCCCGGTTATTCCCCTCTACTGCCGGGGAGGCGCATACCTGCTGGCGGAACCGCTGGCAGGGCTGTACCGGGGGCCTGACGGCGTGTACTTCCTCTGCGGCGTGGAAGCTCGTTCCTAAGTAAAAAAGAACCAGCGGCGGTCCCGAAAAGGGGACTTGCCGCCGGTTTTTTTGCGTCTACTGGTACAATAGCAGGCTGAACCAAGTTACGATGTTTCCGCCCGCCTGGAAGCCGATGCCGTAACGCTCCGCCGTCTCCGTGATAAGGATGCCATGGCTCTCCAAACAGGGGAACATCCGCTCCGGGAACCGGCAGGGCCCATGGGGGTAGGTGCACTCCTCACAGAGGGCGCAGGACTCAGTGGAGAGAACATAGGTCTCCGCCCCCTGCTGCCGGAGGAGACTGTTCACCTGGCGGGTGACCTCCTCGTGGGGGGCCCGGGTGGAGAGGGTCTCCGGGATGTCCGCGATGTCGGAGACTTCCGCCATGGTGGTGATGAGCAGGGCATGGGGGTAGCGCAGGCACCGCTCCCGGCAGGCATCCACAGTCCCCACCCCCGGCGGACAGGCCCAGCTTTTGCCGTACTGGGGACACTCGCTCTCGCAGACCTGGCGGACCCGGTGGGTGAAGACCAGCTCCGAGGTCTCAAAAAATTCGTATTGCACAATGGGCAGCTGGGCCAGCTGGCCCTCCAGCAGCTTCCGGTCCATAGCGAAACCTCCTTTTTCAATTTGCGGCGCGCTATCCCAAGGCCCTACGGGCGCGGGGAGCCGGACGCCTTCTGGGATTTCAGGCGCTGGATGAGCGCCTCCAGCTCGCTGGCGGAGTAGCGGTAAATCTTGTCGCAGAATTGACAGCCCAGCTCGCACCCGCCTTGCTGGGCCAGAAGGTCCTCAAGCTCCTCCACGCCCATGCTGATTAGGGCCCGCTCCACCCGGTCCCGGCTGCAATAGCATTGGTAACTGATAGGGCTGGTTTCCAGGATTTCTACATCGAAGCCGCTGAGGACCGTTTGCAGCAGAGCCGCCGGGTCCGGATTCTGCTCCAGGAGGGCGGTGACGGGTCCGGCGGCCAGCACGCCGCCCTCCAGCTGGGTGGCAACGTCCTCGTCCGCGCCGGGCAGGAGCTGGACGATATACCCCCCGGCAGCCTTCACGCTCTGGTCCCGGTCCACCAACACGCCTAGGGCGCAGGCGGTGGGAATCTGCTCGCTCTCTACAAAGTAGGCGGCCAGGTCCTCCGCGATCTCGCCGCCCAAAAGACCCACGCTGCCGGTGTAGGGCTCCTTCATGCCCAGGTCCTTGATGACCGTCAGGGAACCGTTAGAACCCACAGCCCCGCCCACATCCAGCTTGCCGTCCGCCCGGAGGGGAAGGTCCACCTGTGGATTCTGGACGTATCCCCGGACACAGCCTGTGTGGCCGGAGACCGCCAGAAGGGTTCCCAGAGGGCCGCCCCCCTTGATTTGCAGTGTAAGGCTGGCATTCTCCTTCTTAAGAGCGTTGCCCATCATGGAGGCGGCGGCAAGGGTCCGGCCCAGAGCGGCGGTAGCGGTGGGGAGGGTTTTATGGATGTTTCTCGCCTGTTCGGTGAGGTCCCGTGTTGTAACGGCGACGGCTTTGATAGAGCCGCTGGCGGCGATGGCGCGCACTAGTTTGTCCATTTTGACTGGTTCCTTTCTTGTGTTGCTCCTAACGGAATCCTTCTGTTTGCAGATAGTATCATACCATCTTCCCGGGCGGTGTCAAGGGCTGGGAGGAAAAAGAGCCTGTATTGAAAAAAACAATAGATAAAATGGCGGCAGAGCGTTTCTTGATAATGGTTGACTTGCCATTCAGCCGATGGTAAGATAGGTCCCGTTTGCTGGAAACAGCATATACCTGTCAAAAAATAGGAGGACCCCATGAAAAGAATTCTTGCTTTTCTGCTGTGCCTGACGCTGGCATGCAGCGCTTTTGCCGGATGCTCCGGTAAAAACGAAACCCCTGACAACACCGATACCAACAACCCCTCCACCACCGGGCCGGAGAACAACGGCCAGGGGGAGGACGAACCCCTCGACAGCCCCGACCCCTCCGATATCCCCGAGCTGAGCGGGACCATGAAGGTGGTGGCCACCAGCGAAGCATATGTGGAGCTGTTTGACAAGTTTACCGAGGCCACCGGCGTGGAGGTGGAGCTTCTGAGCATGTCCTCCGGCGAGGTCCTCAGCAAGCTGCGGGCCGAGGGCGGCGTGCCCTCTGCGGATCTGTGGTTCGGTGGTGGCATCGACGCTTTTATGAGCGCCAAGACCGACGGACTCCTGGAGCAGATCCAGTTTGACGCCATGGCGGACCTGGCCCCTGGCTACTTTGACGAGGAGGGCTTCTGGTTCTCCAAGGGCATCACCATCGTGGGCTTTCTCGTCAACAACGTCCTGGCCCAGGAGCTGAATCTGGAGGTCCCCCAGACCTGGTCCAGCCTGCTGGACAGCCAGTACGAGGGGGAGATTATCATGTCCAACCCCGCCGTCTCCGGCACCAATTACGCTGTGGTCAACGCCTTGCTTCAGAAGCTGGGCGAGGAGGAGGGCTGGGCCTTCTTCGAGGGGCTGGACAAGAATATCGCCTACTACAGCCGCCGGGGCAGCGACCCCAAGAACAAGGTTACCAGCGATGAGTTCGCCGTGGGCATCACCTATCTGGACCGCACCATCGACGCCCTGCTGAACGACTATGACGTCACCATCGTCTACCCCACCGACGGCATCCCCTGGGTCCCCGAGGGCGTGGCCGTGTTCAAAAACGCGGAGAACGTGGAGGCCGCCAAGTACTTCGTGGAGTGGCTTTTCAGCGACGACGATAACCTGCGCCAGCTGGCTGAAATCGACCAGAAGGACGGCATTAAGATCATCAAGCCCTCTCTGGAGGGAGTTGAGCTGGGCTACGATACCGGCATTCTCATGGAGGAGGATCTGACCCGGTTCGGCGCGGAGCGGGAGGATATCTTGGCCCGATTTGAGGAGCTCATGGGCGATAAGGCCGTTGCGGAGTGATGAAAAAGCTCCCTGCTTACAGCGGAAAAAGGGCGTCGGGAGACGCCCTTTTCCGCATTGCCGGACTCCTGGCCGATAAACTACTGCTGGCGGCGCTGTTGGGCAGCATCTGCCTCTTTGTGCTCTGGCCCATGGCGTGCATCGCCCTGCGGAGCTTCCGGGACGCTGGCGGCGGCTTCACCTTGGCCCACTACGGCGAGGTGGCCCGCTCCTATGCCAAGAGCCTCTGGAACAGCGTCTATGTGGGGGCCCTTACCGCCTTTTTCTGCACCGTCTTCTCCGTGGCTGCGGCGCTGGTCCTCTCCACTGCCCGGGGCTGGGTTCGGGCCCTCCTCATGGGCGTGCTCCTGATCACCATGGTTTCCCCGCCCTTTGTTTCCTCACTGGCCTATATCCAGCTCTACGGGCGGCGGGGATGGATCACCTACCGTCTCCTGGGAATCAGCTGGTCCCCTTACAACCAGTGGGGCGTGGTCTGGATGCAGTCCATCTCCTTTGTGCCCCTCAACGCCCTCTTTTTACAGGGGATTCTCTCCAAGTTGGACAGCGGCAGCATTCGGGCCGCCCGGGATTTGGGGGCCAGCCCCGCCGCCATTCTGCGGGATGTGGCCCTGCCGCTCATCCGGCCTGGCATCCTGGTGTCGCTGCTGCTGTCCTTTATCCGCTCGCTAGCGGACTTCGGCACCCCCACCATTATCGGCGGGCGGTTCAACACCATTGCCTCGGACATCTATCTCAAGCTCATCGGCTACTCGGACCTGGAGACCAGCGCGGCCATGAACATGTTTCTTATGGTTCCCTCCATTGCTGCGTTTTTCCTCTACCGCCGCCTGATGCGCCGGTGCAATGAAATCACCGCCGCCCGTCAGGAGCGGCAGGAGCGGCTGGACCTGCCCCTGGCCCGCTGCGGCGGCCTGGGCTTTCTGGCTATTGGGGCCAGCGCCCTCTTTTTCCTCATGATGGTCTTGCAGTATGCCTGCATCTTCCTCACCGGCTTTCTGAGGGCCTCCAAGGGGAGCTGGTCCTTCACCCTCCAATACTGGGAACAGTTGATGAGGTACAACCTCTCCAGCCTGTGGCGCAGCGTAGGATATGCTCTGACAGTGGCCCTGGCGGGCTCTTTCTTTGCCATGCTCTTCGCCTACTACATGGAGCGGCGGCGGGTAGCGGGCCGTGGTTTTTTTGACTGTCTGGCTACGCTGCCCTATATGCTGCCGGGGGCCTGCTTCGGCATCGGCTATATCCTGGCCTTCAACGCCCCGCCCCTGCGTCTGACGGGTACCGCCCTGATTGTTATGGCCAATATGCTCTTCAAGCAGTTGCCCACTTCCACTAAGCTCTGCTCTGCGGCCTTGACCCAGATTCCCCTCGCCCAGGAGCTGGCAGTCCGGGACCTGGGTGGCGGCCACTGGTCTACCCTGCGGGACGTGATCGTGCCGGGCCTCCGGCCAGCCTTTTTGAGCTGCTTTGCCTACAACTTCTCCAGCAGCATGACCACGGCGGGGGCTGTCATTTTCCTCATTGATCCAGCGCGGCAGCTGGCGGTGTTCCGTCTGTTTGACGCGGTGTATCAGGGGGAGTACGCCATCGCATCCCTCATCGCGTCCTGCATTATTGTTATCGTCCTGGCGGTGGAGGCCCTGGCCTATCTTATTACTACAAAAGGGGGAAATCGCCGTGTATCTTCAGCTGCAAGGCGTCTCTAAATCCTTTGGCGGCAAGCCGGTGGTCCGGGACCTGTCCCTAGGGCTGGAACAGGGCGGGCTCCTCTGCATCCTTGGGTCCTCCGGCTGCGGCAAAACCACGACCCTGAACATGATCGGAGGCTTTTTGACCCCGGACGCAGGCCGGATCCTGCTGGACGGGGAGGACGTCACCCACGCGCCGCCGGAGCGGCGCCCGGTCACCACTGTGTTTCAGTCCTACAGTCTGTTTCCCCACATGAGTGTGCTGGAGAACGTGATATATGGGCTGAAATTCCGGGGCATACGGGGCCGTGAGGCCCGGGACAAGGGGCGGCAGTACCTGGAGATTTTGGGCCTGGCCGACTATGCGGACGCCCGGATCTACGCCATCAGCGGCGGACAGCAGCAGCGGGTAGCTCTGGCCCGCGCCCTGATTGTGGAGCCCAAGCTGTGCCTGCTGGACGAGCCCTTCTCCAACCTGGATGCCGCACTGCGCTTTCGTATGCGGGAAGAGCTGAAAACGCTGCAAAGAGAGCTAGGCATGACCATGGTCTTTGTCACCCACGACCAGGAGGAGGCATTCCACCTGGCGGACCGGATTATGATTATGGACCAGGGGGCAGTGGTTCAGGACGGCAGCCCACTGGAGCTGTACCGGAACCCCGCCAGCTCCTTTGTGGCGGATTTCCTCAACCTGGACCAGATGGTCTGGAGGGAGGACGGCGCGCTGTTGAAAATCATCAAGAAGGGAGGGGGCTCTTGATGCCGGCTGAGGCCCCTCCACACCATGCCTCCCGGACACCCTCCTCTCCAGCCTAACCAAAATTTTCAAGGATAGTGACATATATCACTTGACAGCTGGGGGGATGGGCTGTACTATATGTACGTTCGCGCTCAATCCGCCTGCACAATATCTTGTGTGCGAACGGACGAGCTACCGCAACTGGGGGCGTTTGGTTGCGGAATACAAGGATTTCACTGAGGAGGGCAGGCTATGCCAATTGAAAAATTGAGAAAACGGGACGGACGTCTGGTGAACTTCGACAAGGAGAAGATCGCCTCCGCCATCGCAAAGGCTTTTGAGGCCACCTACAAGCCCGGTCAGGAGGACATGGCCTCCGCCTTGGCCAGCGTGGTGGTGTCCAACCTGGAGGTGGAGGGCACAGCCGCCCCGGATGTAGAGCATATTCAGGATCTGGTGGAGAAGGTCCTTATGGACAACGGCTACATTCAGACCGCCAAAGCCTACATTCTCTACCGCAATGAGCGCAGCCGGGCCCGGGAAATGAACACCCGCCTCATGAAAACTTACGAGGACATTACTTTCTCCGACGCCGTGGATTCCGACGTCAAGCGGGAGAACGCCAATATCAACGGCGATACCGCCATGGGCTCCATGCTCAAATATGGCAGCGAGGGCGCCAAGCAGTTCTACCAGATGTTCGTCCTCAAACCTGAGCACGCCCAGGCCCACCAGGACGGGGACATTCACATTCACGACCTGGACTTCTACACCCTCACTACCACCTGCTGTCAAATCGACATCAAAAAGCTCTTTGCCGGGGGGTTCTCCACTGGCCATGGCTACCTGCGGGAGCCTAAGGATATCTCCTCCTATTCCGCTCTGGCCTGCATTGCCATTCAGTCCAACCAGAACGACCAGCACGGCGGACAAGCTATTGTCAACTTCGACTACGGCATGGCCGAGGGCGTGGGCAAAACCTTCCGGCGCTACTACACCCGGAACCTGGCCAAGGCCCTCATGCTCTGGCACGAAATGGAGGACCCAGAGGAGGAGCTGAAGACCCTGCGGCTGCGGATTGAGGAGGAGACCGGTCTCTACCCCCGGCTGGAGAAGTGCCAAGCTTATATGGACAAGGAGCTGCCCTATTTGGTGGAGAAGTACGGCGACGGGGAGCGGATGAAAAAAGCCCAGTCCATGGCGGTCCACTATGCGGAGAAGGAGACCAACCGGGCAACCTTCCAGGCCATGGAGGCGTTTATTCACAACCTCAACACGATGCACAGCCGGGCTGGAGCCCAAACGCCGTTTTCCTCCATCAACTATGGCATGGACACCTCTCCCGAGGGCCGCATGGTCATCCGCAACCTGCTGCTGACCACAGAAGAGGGCCTGGGCAACGGGGAGACGCCCATTTTCCCCATTCAGATTTTTCGGGTGAAGGAGGGGGTCAATTACACCCCCGGCGAGCCGAACTACGACCTCTTTAAGCTGGCCTGCCGGTGCAGCGCCAAGCGCCTCTTCCCCAACTTCGCCTTTATTGACGCCCCCTTCAACCTGCAATACTACGACCCCAAGCGGCCGGAGACGGAGATCGCCTACATGGGCTGCCGTACCCGGGTTATTGGCAACGTCTACGACCCCTCCCGCCAGCAGTGCAACCAGCGGGGGAACCTGAGTTTTACCTCCTTGAACCTGCCCCGGATCGCCATTCGGGCCAAGGGGGATCTGGACGCCTTCTTTGACGAGCTGGACCGGAAGC
>CATIYU010000267.1 GCA_949739085.1 uncultured Eubacteriales bacterium
GGAGACCATCTGCGCTACCGGGATCCGGGTGAGCGAGCTGCGGCACATCACGGTGGAGGCGGTCCGGCGCGGCACGGCGAAAATCACCTGCAAAGGCAAGCACCGGCGGGTCCTTCTGCCACAAAAGCTGTGTACGCGCTTGAAAACGTACTGCAAGGGGCGGAAAATAGCGAGCGGCCCCATTTTTGTTACGAAAAATGGGACTGCCCTGGACAGGAGCAATATTTGGTCTGCCATGAAGAAGCTCTGCGTGGAGTGCGGGGTGTCGGCGGAGAAGGTGTTTCCCCATAACCTCCGCCACCTGTTTGCGCGGACGTTCTTAACGATAGAGAAGGACATCACCAAATTGGCGGACATCCTGGGCCACACCAATGTGAACACCACCCGGCTCTACACCATTTCCGGCGGAGCGGAGCACCGCAGGCGGCTGAATCAACTGGCAAATCTTCTCCTGCTATAACTACATAACAGAAAAAATGTAGTAACGTTTTCTTAAACTATGGATGTGATCTGAGCTCCAAATACATTTCAAGAAAAAACTTATACAAGTTTGCCACTTGCAATTTAGCTGCGGTAAGGCTATACTACTAACTATTATGGATGCTTTACTACATAATTTCTGTTATGTGGTGAATCTGGTTAACACAAGTCTCCGGGGAATAAATCCTTAGACATATAAAACGCTGAATAAGGCGCTGTTTCAGGTGGAACACAGCGTGCGGAACGAAATTCCTGTGCGCCTGGAGGCTGTATTTCTGCCGTACAAAGCTTCCATGTGGGAGTCATTTAAAAGTGTCTGGAAAGCCGCTGTGGCGGACCCCCGCTGCGACGCTTTTGTTGTCCCCATTCCCTATTTCGACAAGAACCTGGACGGGAGCCTTCGTGACATGCACTACGAAGGAAGTCAGTACCCCAAGAATGTGCCGGCCGTGTGTATCTATGACACACAAACGTCCCGGTTCAGCTGCGTCAGGCTGCCGGAGAACCTGAGAGCTGCACCCTGAAAACTTTATTGCGGCGCATGTTCCGGTAAGAAAATATTCCTGTTTGGAGATAAGATAGAAAAAATCTGGGTCCTTTGGGGGCGGCCTGGTAGCGGATAACACATTATTTGCCCTGCCGGGGTATGGCGAGAACCCATATTGGGGCGCAGGTCCTCCGAAACAGCTGCAGCGGTGATACCCCAGCTGATAAGCAGACAGAGAAAGGGGCGGAATACGATTATGCAGATCAAAGTATCAGTAATTATCCCTGTTTTTAATGCCGCAGAACACCTGCGGCAATGTTTAGATTCTGTTCTACATCAGACTTTGCGGGAAATAGAAATTATTTGTGTGGATGACGGCTCAACCGACGGAAGTCTGGAGATTTTACAAGAATATGCCACAGGAGACATGCGTGTCCGCCTGATGCAGCATCCAGGTACGCAGATCAGCGGCGGTTCCGGCGCGATCAACAAGGGCTTGCAGGCGGCTTGCGGAGAATATGTAATTATTTTAAATGATGATGATTTTTTTGATTTAAACATGCTGGAGAAGACCTACCAGAAAGCAGTTCAAGTCAATGCGGATCTGGTGGTTTTTGACGCATTTGCCTACGACAATGTCACGAAAACGGTGCGGCAGAAGCGCCACCTTGCGCATAAATATCTTCCGGGAAAAGAGGTTTTTTCCTGGAGCGACTTTCCAGACTATATTTTCCAGGCGGTTGGCAACTGCACTTGGCTGCGGCTCGTCCGCAATCAGTTTTTAAAAGATAACGGATTGCATGTTCTGGATAATCTGAGAGGGGATGACATTTACTATTCTTGTACCGTGGACGCCAGCGCAAAGCGGATCACGGTGGTAAATGAGCAATTGGTATATTACCGTGTAAACAATGCGGAAAGCATTACGGGCAGCGCACAATCAGGACCGCTTCGTGAAATAGGAGCGGCCATGGCTGTAAGACGCTGGTTGGATGAAAAAGGGCTGTATTCGGCTTTGCGGAAGAGCTTTATCAATATGGCGGTTTGGCTCTGTAAGTACTGCCTGGATGGACGAAATTACTGCCGGGACGCTTTTTGTGAAGCCTATGAACTGTTACAAGAGGCATTAGCCGGGCTTGGCGTGCTGGATCTGCAAGAGGAGGATTTTTATGACCCTGAGTATTACTCCTGGAGCAGAAAAGTTATAACTACCAGCGCAAAAGAGGCTTGGCGTCTTGTTTTTGTGGAGAGGATGGAACAACTTGCCGCCAGAGATCCGGCGTATCCTTTGGAAATAACCACTGGTGACCGGGTTGTTCTTTATGGCGCGGGTGGGCTGGGGAGGGCATGTTTTCTCCGGAATTTGGTCCAGCGGCATTGCAATATTGTTTTATGGGTGGATCGAAATTACCAGACGCTGGGCAATTTAGCCGGAAATCCAGAGAGAATCCTTCATACAGAATATGACAAAATTCTTGTGGCAATAGACCGCTTGGACGTATACCAGGAAATCAAAGAAACGATGCTTGGGCTTCACGTTCCAGAAGAAAAGATTATTTGGATAAATAAAGACGTCAAAGAGGATTGAAAATGGAGATAATAGATTTGGAGTTTCCTGGAGTGAAGCTAATTGTTCCAACGTATCTGTATGATGAGCGGGGTTACAGTACAGAAGCCTACAGCGAGAAGGCCCTGCTGAACTGCGGTATTGACACAAAATTTGTTGTTGATTATGAATGCAGTAATACCCTGCGCGGGACAGTCCGCGGAATCCATTTCCAGGAAAATCCCCATGCGCAGATTAAGCTTGTACGGGTATTAAAGGGGGAACTTGCCAGCTTTGTGGTTGATCTGCGGGCAGATTCGCCAACGTATAAAAAGTGGACCAGCGTTTCGCTTTCTGACAGGAACCGGCGCCAGCTGTACCTGCCAAGTGGATATGGGTATGCCTATATGACCATGCGGCCTGACACAGTGGTGCTATATAAATTTAGTGATTTCTATGAAAAAAGTTTGTCTAGAGCCGTACGCTGGAACGATCCGGAAATTGGTATTAAATGGCCGGAAGATGTTACAGCGATCTCAGATAGGGATAAAAACGCGCCGCTATTAAGGGCGTTGCCATAAGAAAACATGAGAAAACCCAGTAAAATCAATGTTTTTAAGGGCAGCGGAAAACGGGGCGGCGCAAACAAGTGAACAACAGCACAGAAAACGGGCGATGTCGGCAAGACA
>CATIYU010000268.1 GCA_949739085.1 uncultured Eubacteriales bacterium
ATTGAAAAAGCCATTCTTTTCTACTCCGGCTACCTTGATGCCCAAAACGCCGGTGCCTACCTCCCACGTATCCTCTCCGATGTCCTGGATGGCAAGCTGAATGCGCTGGGCAGCCGGATGGGCCGACTGCTGTTCAAGCTGGCAGTGGAACAGAGCATATCCTCCAACGTCATAGCCGCCCTCTCTGACATCGATCTGGATGACTTGGAGAAGTTGCGGAGCCGGTGCGTCCGGGAAGTCAAGCAGATCAACGGCGAGATCAAATTCGAGGATGCGCTCAGATATCAGAAGGGCTGGGACTGATCCATGGTGCGGCTGATTCAAAAAAGCGCCTTCATCAAACCAGGCAGCGCAGGCGGGTACATGAAGTATATTGCCATGCGGGAGCGGGTGGAGAAACTGGAGGGCAGCGGTCCAGTGACAGAAAATCAGCAGTCACTTATCAATGATCTGCTCCGAGTTTTTCCGGAGGCCAAAGACCTGGAGGAGTACAAGAACTACCAGGAATCGCCTACCTCTGGCACCGCCTCCGCCCTGATCTCCGCCGCGCTGGACGCCAACGCTCATGAGGTCGTTGGTCGCGAGGGCTACATGAAGTATATCGCAACCCGGCCACGAGTGGAGTTCCACGGAGAGCATGGCCTGTTCAGCAATCGGCCTGTATCGTTGGATGCCTCCCTCGAGGAAATTGAGGAGCATCCAGGAAATGTGTGGACGTTCATCTGGTCACTGCGCCGTGAGGATGCCGCCCGGCTGGGATATGACCACGCTGAGAATTGGCAGAAGTTAATCAAATCGCATCAGGTAGAGATTGCAGAGGCGATGAAGATCCCCTCTGACCAGCTCCGCTGGTGCGCGGCGTTCCACGACGAGGGCGGGCACCCACACGTTCACGCCATGGTCTGGTCTACCGATCCAAAATGCGGCCATCTAACCAGGGAGGGGATCAATGCCATCCGCTCTCGACTGACCAACGATATTTTCCAGGATGAGCTATACTCGCTCTACCAGGAAAAGGATATTTCCTACAAAGAGCTTGTCTCTGCAACGCGCCGCTCCATGGGTGAATTGACAGCCGAGATGCAGGATGCCGTCTGCGACAATCCGGTAATTGGAAAAAAGATGCTGGCACTGTCCCAATCCCTGGAGGCAGCCAAGGGCAAAAAGGTATACGGCTACTTGAAAAAATCCATCAAGGCTCAAGTGGATGAAATCGTGGACGAATTGGCGAAGATCCCGGCAGTTGCTGAATGCTATGCCACCTGGAACAAGCTGCGGGATGAGCTGGAGGGCTACTACAAGGATACGCCCCGGCAGCACCTTCCGCTCTCCAAGCAGAAGGAGTTCCGGACCATCAAGAATCTGGTGATCCGGGAGGCAGAGCATCTACGCCGGAATGTCTTCACCTTCGAGGATGCCGGCATGGCGGAAAAATATGCGGATGTCGTTCCAGCGAATAGCGATCACGATGCAGTGCCGGACTACTACCAGGCGGTGGAAATGCTGGATGACGATAGTGCTACCCAGGCAGAGAAGCGAGAAGCTCTGCAAACATTGGAGAGTCTGTGGGAGAGTGGTTTTTCTATGGCCGCCCATCACCTGGGGCGTGCATGGCGGAATGGCCTGGGCGTTCTGCCGGATGACGAAAAGGCTGAAATGTGGTTCCGGCGGTCCGCTGAGGAAGGAAATAGTTGCTCTCAGTACTCCCTGGGGGCACTCCTCCAGGAGCTGGGGCGGGTAGAGGAAACGATGGGCTGGTACGAGCAGGCCGCAGAGGCGGGGAACCAGGCCGCGCAGTATCATCTGGGGAAACTGTATCTCCAAGGGGAAGCGATTCCCCGAAATCTCACAAAAGCTGTGGAGCACCTGACTGTCGCCGCTGAACAGGGAAACCAGTACGCTCAGTATGCCCTCGGCAAGCTATATCTCACTGGCGATGAGGATGAAATCATGAAGGACAAGAATCAGGCCACCTACTGGCTGACACAATCTGCCGCGCAAGGAAATCTGTACGCACAGTTCCTTTTGGAGCATCAGGACGAAAATCAGTCGCCGTCTGTACTGCTGTCGGCCACCCGTCTGCTCCACCACATGAGCCGGGTATTCCAGGAGGTCCCTCCGCCCTCCAATCCGGCGAGGCAGCATGTGAACAGCAAGCTAATGCAGAAAATCAGGGAAAAGAAAATTGCTATGGGTCATAAGCCGGATGATCACGAGGAATATCGCGGTCCCGCGATATCCATATAGCCCCTCAAAATTTGGGTAACAGAAAACAAAGATAGGCTTTGAAAAAACAGTAGCTATTTTCCCCAAGTTGTGGTATGTGTTGTAGCTACGAAAGGAGTGACGCCCCATGGCAAAACGCAGAGCCAACGGCGAAGGAAATATTCGTAAGCGAAGCGATGGCCGCTGGGAAGGCCGCTACACCGCTGGCTATGATCCCACCACCGGCAAACGCATCATCAAAAATGTCCTCGGCAAAACCCAGGCCGAAGTCAAAACCAAGTTAGCCAAGGTCCTGGAAGATACCAAAGACCTCGATGTAGTGCGTGCAGAGGAATACACCGTAACCACCTGGCTCCACACCTGGTATGACCTCTATGCCAAGCCCAACATCCGCCTCGCCACCGCCGACCGCTACCAGCTGATGATCGAAACCTACACCATCCCAGGATCGGCAAGATCAAACTCACCAAACTGACCTCCCGCGACCTCCAGAAGCTCTATAAAGACCTGATGGAAAATGGCCGGATCCACGTTGGGAAGAATCAAGCTCCCGGTCTGAGCAGTACCACCGTCCGCAGCGTCCACCTCATGCTCCACTGTGCCTTCGAGTGGGCCGTCAAAGAGCGGCTGATCTCCCGTAATCCTACCGATGACTGCATCGCTCCAAAGATTCAGAAATTTGAGAGGAAGACACTCCACCCAGAGGATATGAAAGCCTACCTCGACGCCGCCAACACCAGAGGCCTCCTCCCGATGTTCTACCCGGCGCTGGTCAGCGGCCTCCGGAAAGGTGAGCTAGTTGCCCTTCTCTGGACTGACTTGGATATTGCGAATAAGACTATCTTCGTAAGCAAGCAGTATGTCAGAAATCCAAATGGCGAACTAACCCTCTCCCGCCCCAAGACCGAGACCTCTGTCCGCAGGGTCTCCATCCCACAGGAAGCGGTAGACCTCCTGATCCAGGAGCACAGC
>CATIYU010000269.1 GCA_949739085.1 uncultured Eubacteriales bacterium
GCGTCCTCTCGGATGGTCATGACCGGCCTCCTTTCTGAATCTGCGCGCGGTGCGCAAACCGGACAACGCCGGGCCCCCGGCCCGGCGCTCTCCCCTTATTGATTCGCCAGGCGGGTCAGCTCCGCCAGCAGCTCCGGCAGCCGCGCGTCCATGTTCTCCGGGCTGAACTGGCAGGTGCCCACCTTCCTGTGGCCGCCGCCGTTGTACTTGAGCATCAGGCTGCCCACGTCCAGCGTGGCGGTGCGGTTCAGGATGCTGTAGCCCACCGCGGCGGAACAGCCCTGGCCGCCCCGGCCGCTGACAATCCACGCGGAGACGTTCTGCTCCGGGTACATGCTGTAGATCAGGAAGCGGTTGCCGGTGTAGATGGGGTCCACCCCCCGCAGGTCGGTAATAATGAGGTTGCCGTCCACCCGGGTGTGCCTGCTCACCATGTCCTTGAACTTCTCCGTCTGCTCGTTGTACACCGCAATCCGCTCCTGGACGTCCGGCATGGCCAGGATCTCTTCCGTGGTGTGGGTGCGGCAGGCGTTCATCAGCGTCTCCATCAGCGCGTAGTTGGAGACGGTGAACTGCCGCCACCGGCCCAGGCCCGTCCGGGGGTCCATGAGGAAGCCCACCAGAATCCAGCCCGTGGGGTTCATGATCTCCCCGGCGGTCAGGTCCCCGGAGTCCACCTTGTCCACCGCCTCCATCATCTCGCCAAACCGGGGGAAGCGGGCCTCGCCGCCGTAGTAGTCATAGATAATCCGGGCGCAGGAGGGGGTCATCCGGCTCTCGCCCTTGTATTTGCCCTGGAGCTCCAGGCGCTCGTGCTCGCTGGAGTGGTGGGCGAACCACAGCCCGCAGCCCTCCACAAAGGGCACGTTCGCCAGAACGTCGTTCTCCGTCACCTCCACCAGGCCGTCCTGCAAGTCCTTGGGGTGGGCGAACTTCCAGCTGTCGATAATCCCGGCCTCTAGCAGCAGCGCCCCGCAGGCCAGGCCGTCAAAGTCCGAACGTGTGACTAAACGCATATGTATTTCCTCCCTTATTTTTGAAGACAGTATAGTGAAACCAGTATATCATACAAAATCTGGGATTTCAACTTCATTCGCCGGGGCGGGCCCCAAATATTTGCGCGGCCCGCCGCTGGCCAGCGGACTAGCCGGTCCCGCTTTCCTGCATATTTTTATATTTTTTCTCCATATTCCGCGCCCCGTTCAGGGCAATGGAGGCGCGGTATCCGCACTTTTCGCACAGGAACTCCCCCTGCCGCCGCTTTCCCGCCGCCCCGCATTCGCAGCAGACGCTCCCCGTCCCCTTTGGGCTGATCTCCACCAGCTCCACGCCGTGGAGGGCGCACTTTTGCCGCAGGCGGCCGCGGATGTATCCCCGCAGGCTCTCCGTCTGCCGCCGGTTGGCCTCCTTGGAGCGGAACTTGGTCCGGTTTGTGATGGGGCTCGCCACCACAATCCGGCGCGGCTTCTCCTCCGCCAGCATCCGGTTCAGTCCGGCGTTGATATAGCTCTCAATGTTGGTCCGCTCCCGCCTCTTCTGCCGCTCGTACTTGCGCAGGCCCAGGTTGTTGGAAGCAATGCTGGCGGCCTTCTTCCCCTCCCCGGCGGCAAGACGGGCCCGGTACACGGCCCGCACCCGGTCCCGCTGGCGGTTCTTCTCCGTCAGGCGCTCTGTCTTTGCCTCCAGCAGGCGGCCCAGCCCCTCGCCGTACACAGCGCCGGAGGACAGCGTGCACATATCCTGATAGCCGAGGTGCACAAAAATGGTGTTCTGGAAGTCCGGGTGGCTCCGCCGCCGGACCTCCACGGGGATGGCGATGGCCGCGTAGTTCTCCCGTAGGCAGACGCGGATCTGCCGCTTGGCGGTCCGGCTGTCCCGCAGCGGAAGCGGGACCCGCCGCTGGCTGACCCGGGAGGCCAGGCGGAGCGCGCCGTCCCGATAGGAGTAGCCCCCCGGCGGCACGGAAAAGGCGCTTGTCCGCTCCACCGCCGGTTTTTCGTGGTGTTTTCTTGTCAGCCGCCGCAGGAGGTTGTTCAGCCGCTTCGTGTCAACGTCCAGCTTCTGGATGTTCTCCGGCAGGGAACAGGCCTCGCCGTTGAGAACGGCGGCATAGAGCGCACTGTCCTTCAGGACAAAGCGCAAATACAGCTTGTCATCATCGCTGAGATTTTCATTGGCGGTAATCAGCCTGCGGAGCTTGTTTTTCAGTGCGCTCCACACGCCCTTGATGTTCTCCGCAGCCTCCTTCACCGCCACCTCGTAGTAGGCGGACGGCAGATTCAGCTGCTCCCGCAGGCCGCAGCCGCGCATCTCGCTCATAATGTGGAACACGGACTCCAGCTTCCGCAGGCTCCGGACGCCCGAATACCGCTCAAATGTGGCCCGCTTCACCTTCCCGTAATCCACAGCGATGCCCCGGAGGAACTCCATGGTCTCCTCCGGCAGAATTTCCGTATACTGCCAAGCGATCTTGGTCAGGGTGTGTTCCGGTTTTTTAGCCATGTCCGTCTTTCCGCCGATCATTTGCTGCGGGATAGCAAGCGCGGCAATTCTATTTTGTCAGTAGTATACCCGCATCCCGTCTGAATTGCAAGCGTCAATTTAGTCCGGCTCCTCTGGGGGACGCGCGCCCGCTCCGGTCCCCGCCGTGGCTGCTCTCCTCCGCCACGGCCAGCAGCTCCCTCAGCTTCTCCCAGTCCTCCGGGGCAATGCGGGCGGAGAGCCGCCGCTCGAACTGCCGGTGGGTCTCGTCTATGATCTCCACCATCCGCGCCCCCGCCTCCGTGACGAAGAGCTGGTACCGCCGCCGGTTGTCCGGGTCGAACTGCCGCCGGATGTGGCCCGCGTCCTCCAGGCGGCGGGCGTCCCGGGCGGCGCTGGCCTTGTCCAGGGCGTAGAAAGCGGCGGCTTCCTCCTGGCTGGTCCCCGGGTGCCGGGCGGTGTAGATTAAAATCAGGTGCATAAAGCCCACATAGCCGTAGGGCGACAGCTCCCGGCGCAGGGCGAGCATCCTCTGCCGGTTGATGCGCAGCAGGCTGGTCACCACAGAGCCGGTCACAGCGCCTCCTCCGGGCCGCCTGTCTGGGCCGCCTGCCGGATGGCCGCCTTCACCCGGCGGACCAGCGGCAGGGCCAGTGCGATGGTCAGCCCGTCCGCCACCGCC
>CATIYU010000270.1 GCA_949739085.1 uncultured Eubacteriales bacterium
GAACGTGAAGGCCGCGGGGAAGGCCATTGAAAAGGCGTTCCGGAACCAGGTGGAGAACAAGGGCTTCTCCCTGGTGGAGGTAGTCTCCGCCTGTCCCACAAACTGGGGTATGACCCCCCAAAAGGCCCTGGAGTGGTTGGAAAGCGATATGCTCCCCTACTACCCCCTGGGCGTGTATAAGGACCGGTCCGCTGCAAAGGAGGCTGAGGCGAAATGAAAACCACCCAGATTTTAATTGCCGGGTTTGGCGGTCAGGGCATCCTCTTTGCCGGGAAATTTCTGGCCTACAAGGGCCTGCTGGAAAATTTGCAGGTCAGCTGGCTCCCCTCCTACGGCCCTGAAATGCGGGGCGGCACCGCCAACTGCAACGTCATCCTCTCCGAGGACCCGGTGGGCTCCCCCATTATCACCAATCCGGACGTGCTGATGGTGATGAACCTGCCCAGCCTCCAGAAATACGTGGACGACGTGATCCCCGGCGGACAGATCTACGTGGACTCCACCCTGATTCACGAGAAGGTGTCCCGCACGGACGTGGAGGTCCGCTGCATCCCCGCCACCCAGATGGCCAACGACGCCGGGGCGCCTACCCTGGCGAACATGGTCATGATGGGCTGCTTACTGAAAAATTGCCCTGAGCTGACCTTCGAGGGCGCGGAGGACACGGTGCGGAAGCTGGTGCCCCCCGCCAAGGCCCAGCTGGTAGAGCTGAATATGAAGGCTTTGCAGGCCGGGCGGGACTACCATGGATAACGCCATGAAAATTTCCTGCCTCCAGATGGACATGCGCCTGGGGGAGGTGGACTACAATTTCGCCCACGCGGAGGAGTTGGTCCGGCGGGCGGTGGAGAGCGGGAGGCCCGATACAGTGGTGCTGCCGGAGACCTGGAACACCGGGTATTTCCCGGCGGACCTGGCCTCCACCGCCGACCAAGACGGGGAGCGGATAAAAACCATTTTCTCCGCCCTGGCCAGAGAGCTGAATGTAAATATTGTCTGCGGCAGCGTGACCAACCGCAGGGCGGAGGGGTTCTTTAACACCGCCTATGTGTTCAGTCGGACCGGCGCGGTGGCCGCGGAGTACGACAAGACCCACCTCTTCACCTACGCCGGGGAGCACGAGCATTTTTCCCCGGGGTGGCACCCCTGCCGCTTTACGCTGGACGGACGGAACTGCGGGCTCATCATCTGCTATGACCTGCGCTTCCCGGAGCTGACCCGGGCGCTGGCCCTGGAGGGCCTGGATCTGCTCTTTGTGCCCGCCCAGTGGCCGGACAAGCGCTCCATGCACCTGCAAACCCTGGCCCGGGCCCGGGCCATTGAGAACCAGATGTTCCTGGCCCTTTGCAACAGCGTGGGCGCCGCCGGGGACGTCCGCTGCGGCGGCGGCAGCGCCCTCCTCGACCCCTGGGGGGAGTACCTGGCGCGGGCCCGGGATGAGGAGGAGATTATAACCGGCACGGCGGACTTCTCCGTTATCGACGGCATCCGGAGCTCCATCAACGTCTTCCGGGACCGGCGGCCGGAGCTGTATGGGGTGAATGCATGACGGCGCTTGGAAAAGAGGCGCGGGTGGGCGCCTGCCTGCTGGCTGGCAGCATGGAAACGATGGTCCCCTTTTATCGGGACGTGCTGGGCTTTCAGACCCAGTGGACCGGCGGGGACTTCGCGGAGTTCCAAACAGCCAGCGGCCGGCTGTCCCTCTTTATGTACAGCCGGAGGGCCTTTGCCCAGTCCATCGGGGAGCGCTACGTTCCGCCGGAGGGGCTCAACCAGACCTTTGAAATCGCCCTATGGCTGCCCAGCTTTGCCGGTGTGGACGCGGAATATGGGCGGCTGGCAAAGCTGGGCGTGTCCTTCCCTCTGGGCGCTCCCGTGACCTATCCCTTCGGGATTCGCAACTTCTATGTGGCGGACCCTGAGGGCAACCTCCTGGAGATCGGCAGCGCCGGAGAGACGTAGCCCCCGCCGCTCTATCCATAGGAAGCGAAACGCCGGTTTCGCGCGAAAAGCTCTTTTTGCTCCTTTTTCTCCTGAGAAAAAGGATGAACAACCTGAAAGGTGGAATAGAAAATGTCCTACGAATTTCCCATGACCCGCACTACCCAGCCCAAGCCCAAGCCCGACCAGGGCAATCTGGGCTTCGGCAAGTACTTTACGGACCACATGTTCATCATGGACTACGACGAGGGCCAGGGCTGGCACGACGGCAAGATCGTCCCCTACGGCCCCATCAGCCTGGACCCCGCCTCCTGTGTGCTCCACTACGCCCAGATGATGTTCGAGGGCATGAAGGCGTACCTGACCCCGGAGGGGAAAATTAACCTCTTCCGCCCGGATATGAACGCCAAGCGCCTCAACCGCACCAACGAGCGCATGTGCATTCCCCCTATGGACGAGGAGCTGTTTATCGAGGCTGTCAAGGCGACGGTCAAGGCGGAC
>CATIYU010000271.1 GCA_949739085.1 uncultured Eubacteriales bacterium
GCGGCGTAGTTGACGTCCCGGGCCTTGCACTCCTCCACGTCGTACTTGGGCGGCTCGTCCATGCTGAAGTCGATGAAGCTCAGCTCCAGGGTGCCGGCGTAGTCGCCGATGACGCCCACGTCTGCGAACACCTCCTTCAGTCCCGTATCCAGGAACCACTGGTAGGAGCTCTTCTGGATCTCCAGCAGATTGGGCATGGGCATGATTTCCTCATACCGGGCAAAGTTCTTGCGCAGCGTTTTGCCGTAGTACTTGTCCTTGGCCATTTCTTGCAGTCATCTACCTTTCCAAGCGCCCGGCGGGCCGGGCCGCAAAATTCTCCGCGCTGCGATACGCACGGGGCTGTTGATGATTTTAATGGTGGGTCCTCTTGCGTTTTTCTGTGAAAAATGCTATACTTCCGATAGTAGGTGGAGTATATACTCCACTCATTTTGAACATTAGCGCTTTAGTATACCATTTTATGGCTCCTTTGTCAAGGTATAATTGAGCGGCAGGACTGTTTTTTGATAAAACTCGAGGAGCAAAGCTATGCCTGCATGGACAAATCAAGAGATTTTACATATCGCCCTCCGGCAGTCGGCGGTTGACGCAGGCTGTAAACCGGAGGATTTTTTGCGCGGGGAGAACGTGGTGGTCACATCCCGGGCGGACCCCGGCGCGAGAAAATATCTGGAGCTGCCCTTTGCCGCCCACTTGGTCTCATACGGAAGCAACATCGTCGCCTCAACGGCGGACCAGTGCCGGGAACTGGTCTCCAGCTACATCAACCGCTTCCCCCCGGAGCACTGCTTTGAAACGCCCAACATGCACGTGCTGAACGACGGCCTGGAGCGGTTTGGCCTACGGGTCTGCCATATGGCGGAGTACTTCCTGCCGGATGTGGACAGCCTGCGGGTCCTGGACGGCCCGCTCCCCACTAGGCTCCTGGGGCGGGAGGACTTCGGCCCCCTCTATGTGCCGGAGTGGAGCAACGCCCTCTGCGAGAAGCGCCGGGAATTGGATATTTTGGGCGTTGGCGCTTATGACGGCGAACGCCTGGCGGGGTTGGCGGCCTGTTCGGCGGACTGCGGGGACATGTGGCAGATCGGCGTTGACGTGCTGCCGGAGTACCGCAGGCGGGGACTGGCCCCGGCCTTGACAAGCCGTCTGGCCCTGGAGATTCTGGCACGGGGAAAGGTCCCGTTTTACTGCGCCGCCTGGTCCAACATCAAATCGGTCCGAAACGCCATCCGAAGCGGCTTCCGACCCGCCTGGGTGGAGATGACCGCAAAGGACGCGGCGGTTGTAGAGAAGATGAACAGCGGCAAATGACGGGCGGTCCAGCTGGCTGGGACGGATTTTTCCCTAGTTTACAGGCGGCGTTTTCTGTGGTACACTAGAATCTGTTTTAAGCTGGGAAATACGCTCAGTCGCGGATTTCCGGCTCTCAAACGGACTCTGGAAAATTTCCCCCAGGGAGGACGGCTCTGTGACCATTTTTATCCGGCTGCGGGACGCAGTCAAAGACATCCTCAGAAAAGCGGACATGGTGCTGCTGGCCCTGTGCCTGGTTGCCACCGCCTACGGAATCCTGCTTATCGCCAGCGCCACCGCCTACAGGGGCGAGGCATTTCAGATGCGGCGGGTGATTGTCCAGACCGCCGGGGCGGTGCTGGGTATTGGCGCTTACTTCATCTTCTCCAGCATCGACGTGGAGCATTTTGCGGAGAAGTGGCCCCTGTTCCTGCTCTTTAACCTGGGCTTCATCGCCCTGCTGCTAAAGTTCGGCGTGGGGGGCGAGACCACCGGCAACCAGGCCTGGCTGGATCTGCCCGGCTTCCCAGTGATGATCCAGCCGGCGGAGGTGGTGAAGCTGACATACACCGTGCTGCTGGCAAAGCAGATCGCCTGGTTTCGTGACAACCAAAAAATGAAGGGCATGGGCTCTCTGATTTTTCCCGCCGCCCACGCCGCCTTTATGTTCCTCTGGATTTACGTCATCTCTGACGACGCCGGAAGCGCCCTGGTCTACCTCATGATTTACGCCGGAATGGCCCTGGCGGCGGGGCTGGCGTGGTACTGGTTCGCTTTGGGCATTGGCGGCCTGGGGCTGGGCGTGGGGCTGCTGGCCATCTTTCAGAAGCTGCCCCAGTACTGGGTGGACCGATTCCACGTGATTCTGGACCACAGCTACAGCCCCAACCGGGTGGGCTACCAGCAAATCCGGGGGATGCTGGCTCTGGGCAGCGGCGGCCTGTTCGGCCAGGGCCTCTTCCAGGGCATACAGACCCAGTCCAGCGACAGCCTGCCCTTCCGGTATACAGACTTCATCTTCTGCGTGTGCGGGGAGGAGCTGGGCATGGCCGGCTGCATGGTCGTGATTGCCCTGGAGTTTGCCGTGGTCTACCGCTGCTTCCAGACCGCCCGGCTGGCCAGAAGCTCCATGGACGCCCTCATCTGCGTAGGCTTTGCCTCTATGCTCATCTTCCAGACCGTTGAGAACATCGGCATGTGCCTCTTTGTCATGCCCGTCATCGGCCTGACCCTGCCCTTTTTCAGCTACGGCGGCAGCTCCATTCTCACCCTCTTCGCCGCCATGGGCGTGGTCTCCGGCGTCCGTAGCAGGACCCTGCCGGACTGGCTGCGAAAGACGTCTTAATCCTCCTCCCAATCTTCCTCCGGCAAACAGAACCGGGGCGGGTGCTTAGCCCGCTCCGGTTTTTGGTTTGCAGCGCCTGGCTTCCAGCAGCGCCTGCTGGGCAGACATGGCGGCCAGTGTGTCCCCCAGCTGCACGAAAATTGCCGCCACCACCTCCAGTTCCAGGGGGGACAGGCAGCTGTAGAGCCCGTTGGCGATGGCGCTGACCAGCACAGACAGTTCACATGGGTCCATATGTATCCCCTCCCCGGCCATTCTATGCGCGGGGAGGGTTTTTTCACCACTGGAGAATACCGCTAGAGCGCCGGTTCATCCGGCTCTTCGCGATCCGGCAGGCCCAACTGGTGGTACAGCTCCCGCTCCAGGTCCGACTTCAACCAGACATTCCGCTCCCGCAGTTCCCGCATCCGCCGGGCCCGTTTTCCGGCGGCGTCCAGGGGGATGTCGCACAGGGCGGAGATCTCCTCCGCTGTGCAGGCGTTCTTGGCCCACAGTGCGCAGGACGGGGCCAGCAGGCGGATGGCAAAGCTGTCCGCCGCCCGCTCCAGCTTCTGCACGCTGGGCTCCAGGAGGCGGCCCCGGGGTGTGGAGGGTCCCACGTGTCCCAGGAGGATATGGCCCAGCTCATGGGCCACTGTAAAGCGGATCTGCTGGAGGGAGGTTTCGTCGTTGTAAAAGACCATGAGCCTACCGGATGGATCTGCGTAAGCAAAGCCCATGGCCTCCAAAAGCGCCTCCAGCCTGCTCTGGCGGAGAATTTCCCGGTTGGGTCCGTAAGCGAAGAGGCCCACGCCCAGCTGGGCCGCCACCAGAGACACCTGTACAGGCAGGTCTTTAACGCCGCAGTCCAGCAGGCACTGCCAGGCGGCGTCTCGAATTCCGCGGTACTTTCCGTATGCGGCTGCGGCCTTCTGCTCCATGCCCTGTCAAAAATCCAAATCACTCTCTTGGGCGGCGTCCGCCAGAGAGGGACCGCCGCCGGACAGGTCAATAGGGTCCCCGGCATATTGACGGGCCGCCAGGGTACGGCCTTCGCCCTCCGCCAGCTTCCGCTGGGCCTTCACCCGCTCCAGCTCCGTGTCTGCCGTGCGGCGGACCGCCGTGCGGCCGAACTCGTCCAGGGTGTCGAAGTCAGAGGCCAGGCGCATGGCCTGGTCCGAGGCGACAACGCTCCCCAGTTCCGGCATATAGACCTCCAGGCCCTTTTCCACTAGGGCACGAATGGCCGCCGACTGGCTTTTAAACTTTTTGGCAAATCGAAATTCCGAGATTGCCTCCAATGTCTCCGGAGGAATCGGGAATGTGAGCCGTGGATCCTTTGTCATTGGACACTCCTCCTTTTCGCCCCATCATATCATAAGTTCATAAGTTCTGCAAGAGTTCAGCGCTTAGGCACTCCAGAAAAAGCGGAAATTTGTCAAATGCTGTCGATATAGTGGTTGACATTTCCAAAGTTCAGAACTATAATGTCTTTAGCGGAAAAGGTTCAGAACTTAAGAAAGAAGGTTAAGAAGTTATGGGTATGCGCCGTGTGACCATCGTGATTCCCAATAGTCTTGATGAGAAAATTCTGGAGCTGAAGAAGGATGACCGGTTTGTCCGCTGCTCCTATGCCGCAATTGCCCGCCAGCTTTTGGAAAATGGACTGCTGGCAATGGCTGCCCAGGAGCAGAGCAGAGAGCAGTCCAACTCGTGAGGCGCTCCAGCCGCCGCGAGCCTGCCGGGCGAACCAGAGAGAAGAGAGAGGAAAGGAATATGTTATGCTAGAGTCAACCCCAAACTTAGCGGACCTGATTCGTTGGGAACTCCACTGCCTGCAAATCTCCCCCACCCTGCTGGGACACCACTACCTCCTCTACGCTGTGGAACAGGTGGTTAAGGACCCTCTGCGGGTGAAGGATGTTACGAAGGACCTCTACCCGGATACCGCCCATAATTTTGACACTACCTGGAAGGCTGTAGAGCGGAATATCCGGTCAGCAGTGCTGGCCTGCTGGAACAGCAGCGGCAGAGATACGCTGATGGAAATTGCCGGAATTCAGATCCTGGAGCGCCCCAAGTCCGCAGTCTTTATCGCAATCGTAGCCGAGCACGTGACCAAGCTCTATCAGCGGCGGCCGGTCTGACCACCGTATCTCCTGCGGAGATATTCCGCCGCTGGCGGCTTGTTTTTATCCCACATTTTGGAAAAAAAGAACTGCCGGGAAGCCTAATACGCTTTCCGGCAGCTGATTTCTATGTATCTGTTTGGATGGGGTCCAGCTGGTAGACACTGTTGCATGTCTCCACCACAATCCGCCCGCTCTCCTTGTCCTTCTTCCAGTTCTGCACCAGACTGGTGCGGGTAAAACGGTCGCAGGGGTTGCCCTGCCGGTCATAGCGGCAGTGAAACAGCACGCAGCCGTCCTCCATCTTTGCCTCCCCGACGCAGCCCAAGCGGGCCCTGTCCGCCGGGGCTGCCTTGGCCACGCCCTCCCGATCCGTGATGCGGACAATCTGATACATCATTTGAGTCACCTCCTGGTCTCCGGCCCTGCCGGACGCGGTTTTCCTCTCCCCAACGCCATTGTAGCATGTCCCGCTCCGGGAAGTCAAGGGCTTGCGGCCGTGCCCATTATCCCCGGGCCAGCAGGTCCGCCAGCAGCTTCACGAACAGCATCCCCAGCACAACAAAAATCATGGCGCGGATTCTCTCTCCCCCGCCCCGGATGGCGTAGCTGGCCCCGCAGTAGTTGCCCAGCATACTGCACGCCGCCGCCGGGACCACCAGCGCCCACATCACTTTGCCGCCAGCCGTAAAGGAGACCGCCGCCGCCACGTTGGAGGCCACATTGCCCACCTTGGCGCAGCCGGAAGCGGTCACCATGTCCATCCCCAGCAGCGCGGTAAAGGCCATAATCATGAAGGTGCCGGTCCCCGGGCCCACGATGCCGTCGTAACAGCCGATGAGCAGCCCAATCCCTATGCTCACCACCATCTCGTGGGAGCGGGAATAGCGCCTCTCCGCCGCCTCCCGGCCAAAGTCCCGCTTCACTGTCAGGAACACCGCCACCAGCGGCAGGGCGGCCAGCATCAGCCCCTTCAGCAGACCGCTGCTGAGGAGCTTGGCAATCTCCGCCCCCACATATCCGCCGGCCAGCGCGCCAAGGGCCGCGCACAGGGCGGCGTGGAGCCGGATTTTTCCGCTGCGGAAGAACTTCACCGCAGCGGTGGCGGAGCCGCAGCCGTTGACCACCTTGTTGGTCCCGGCGGCGAAGTGGACGGGAATCCCCGCCATCATATACGCTGGCAGCGTGATGAGGCCCCCGCCTCCGGCCACGCTGTCCACAAAGCCCCCCAGAAACACCAGCGGGCAGACAATCAGCAGCATTTTTGCCAGTTCCTGCGTCATTCCTTCTCCCGCCCGGCGGGCCTCCTCTCCTGCACGTTACTCCAACCGGCCCAGGGCGTCCCGGGCGGCGGCCTGCTCGGCCTCTTTTTTGCTCCGTCCCTCGCCCTGCCCCACAGGCTCTCCGTTCAGCCGCACCTCAAAAAGGAAGGTCTTATTGTGGTCTGGCCCGCTCTGGGACAGCATATGGTAGGTCAGAGCCTGTCCGCTCTTGCGCTGGGCCACCTCCTGCAAGGTGGTTTTATAGTCCCTGCGCTCCTCCGCCGCCGGGGCGCGGCCCAGCAGAACCCGCTCAATGAGCCGCCGGGCCTGGCCGATGCCGCCGTCCAGGTACACCGCGGCAATCACCGCTTCTACAGCGTCCGCCAGAATGGACTGGCGCTGGCGGCCGCCTCCAGCCTCCTCGCCCCGGCCCAGCTTCAGGTACCGGCCCAAATCCAGCTCCTTTGCCACCTCGTACAAGCTCTGCTCACACACCAGCGCCGCGCGCATCCGCGTCAGGTCGCCCTCTGGCAGATCGCCGTGCAGCTTAAAGAGGAACTCCGCCGACACGAAGCCCAGCACGCTGTCGCCCAAAAACTCCAGCCGCTCATTGCTGCCCAGCGCGCCCTTATGCTCGTTGGCGTAGGAGCTGTGGTTGAGGGCCTCGCTGAGAAGCTCCCGGTTCTGGAAGGAATATTGCAGCTTTTCCTCTAAGGATTCCATATCTCATTCCTTCTTTCCCAAACGAAGAGCCCCGCCTGCTGGACGCTGCGCGTCCTCCTGGCGAGGCCCCCCGGTAGTTCAGTCATCCAGCTTGCTTGTCAGAAAATTGACACAATCGTCAACGGTGGAGAGTGTGGCAAGCTCCTCCTCGCGCACCTCACCGATATCAAACTCCTCCTCCATACTCATGACCAACTCTACCAAGTCAACGGAATCGGCGCCTAAGTCGTCAGTGAAGACGGTTTCCGGAGTAATTTCTTCGAGATCGACGGAAAACTGGTCGGCGATGATCCTCTGCATCCGCTCAAAAATATCCTGCATGTACTTCCACCTCCTTTCCCAAGGGAATCGCCGGGATGTCTACAGGCATGATAAATCTTTTCCGCTTATCTGTCAATAGGCAAGGGTGGATTTCTTGCAAGAGATTTCCTTACGGTGCGCTCAGCCGTTGTTCATGGTGTAATCAAACGCGTCATCCTCAATGGGATTGCCGGAGTCGAAGTAAGTATAGGAGTCCGGCACGGCCCCCACGATCACCGTCTCCGCCACGGAAAAGGAGTTGCTGACCTGGGTGCTGGTCCGGAACCCGGGCAGGAGGATGGACATGGAGACGTCCACGCACAGCAGAATCCGGTGGGTCGTCTGGTTGATGCCCGCCTGGTCGAACTGGTTTTCAAAGTGGGCGGAGCAGCTTCCCACCGACTGCATCCTCACCCGGACGCTGGGCCCCCGGCCCACCAGCAGGGCGGAACCGGTCAAGGTCCCAACCGGGATCACCAGGTCCGTGTCCGACACCTGGCCCAGCCGGTTGAGCACATCCTGGGTAATGCCGGACTGCAAACGGTTGAACTCCGCCATGTTGCTGTGGAGGGCGGTAATGCTGCCCCCATCCCCCTTTTCCAGAGTAATCAAATTGCTGTAGGAGATCTCTCCGTTGGCCAGGGTGTCGCTGACGGCGGCGGTGACCACCTGCCCCACCATGTTGGTCACCCTCGTCACCGCCAGATTCCCCAGCAGCGCCCGCAAATGGCTGGTGGCCACCACCGCCAGGGCAAGCAGCGCCACGGAGATAAAAAAACAGAAAACCTTCACCCGCAGGGCCCCTGACCGGGGCGGCCCATGTCTGCGGCGCATAGCCATCACCTCACGGCTATGCTATGAGGGGACAGCTTTTCCCTATGCTGGAAAATCTTCTCTCAGTCCGCCAGGCCGCACACCAGCTCCTTGAAGACCCTGCCCCGCTCCTCAAAATTCCGGAACCGGTCAAAGGAGGTGCTGGCGGGAGAGAGGGTCACCACGTCCCCCGGCTCCGCCCGTCCAGCGGCCAGCTCCACGGCGCTGGAATAGTCCTGGACCTCCACGATCTCCAGCCCCGCGAAGTTCTCCGCTTTCTCCACCGCCTTCCGGATGGCCGGAGCGGTGGCTCCGCAGAGAATCAACAGCTTCACCCGGTCGTTGATCTCCGGGCCCAGAGGGGCGTAGTCCAGGCCCTTGTCCTTTCCCCCGGCAATCAGAATCACCTTCCCGGGGAAGGACCGCAGCCCGGCGATGGTCCGGGTGGGGCTGGAGGCGATGGAGTCGTTGTACCAGCGCACGCCCCGCCGCTCCCGCACCAGCTCGATCCGGTGCTCCACACCGCCAAAGGAACGGGCAAAGGAGCGGACCTCCCTGTCGGACGCCAGCCCCTGGACGGCGCAGATGGCCGCCATGTAGTTCTCCACGTTGTGTACGCCCGGCAGCAGAATATCCGCCAGAGGCAGGACCTTCCTCTCCCCCACCCCGTCCCGGTACCAGATAGCTCCGTTTTCCAGATAGCAGCCCCGCTCCTGGGCGGCGCCCCTGGTAAAGAACAGCCGCCGTCCCGGCGCGCGCTCCGAGAGCTCCCGGGCGATGTTATTGTCGAAATTGCATACCGCCGTATCCCCCGGCCTCTGGCGGGCCAAAATATTGGCCTTGGCCTGGACGTACTCTTCCATATCCGTGTGGACGTCCAGGTGGTTGGGCGCAACGTTGGTCAGCACGGCGATGTGGGGGCTCCGTCCCATCGTCATGAGCTGGAAGGAGCTGAGCTCCACCACCGCCCAGTCCTCCGGGCGGATGGCGTCCGCACCGCTGAGGAGGGGGCGGCCGATGTTGCCCCCCAGGTGGACGGTGTGTCCCGCCGCCTCCAGCAGCCGGGCGATGATGGTAGTGGTGGTGGTCTTTCCGTCGCTGCCGGTGACGCCGATGATGGGGCAGGGGCAGACGTTAAAAAACACCTCCATCTCCGAGGTAATCACGCTGCCCTGGGCTCTGGCGGCTTCCAGATTCTGGGGATGCAGCCCCGGCGTCCGGAAGATGACGTCCTGGTCCAGCCCCTCCAGATAGTCCGGCCCCAGGCGCAGCTTACAACCCGCCGCCTCCAGCTGGTCCGCCAACTCCCCCAGGGCGGCCCGGTCCTTTTTATCGCAGGCGGTGACGTCCACCCCTGCTTTCAGCAGCAGCCGCAGCAGCGGCTGGTTGCTGATGCCGATACCAATGACGGCCACGGACTTCCCCGCCAGGGAACTGAGATATTCCCGCAAAGTCATATGGGTCCCTCCCGAAAAAATTCAATCCGTATTATTATAGCACCCGAACTGGGAGAAAACAACAAAAATTATCCGGAATAGGCGGAATTTTCTTGCGTTGACAAGGTGGACAAACTGGGGTAAAATAGTTTTGCGAGTAAGACAGACGGTCGCGTGGCGGGGCAACACCCGCCATGAGGAAAGTCCGGGCTCCAAAGGGCAGGATAACGGGTAACGCCCGCCGAAGGCGACTTCAGGAACAGTGCAACAGAGATATACCGCTGGCGTTGGTTTTGCCAATGTCCAGTAAGGGTGGAAAGGCGAGGTAAGAGCTCACCCGCCGGCTGGAAACTGACCGGCGCTGTAAACTCTATCCGGAGCAACACCGTGGGAGGACAAAAAGGCCGGCCCGGCCGTCCTCGAGGAGGTGGCTGGAGCGGCCTGGCGACAGGCCGCCTAGATAGATGACCGTCAAATACAGAACCCGGCTTACAGTCTTGCTCGCATCAAAAGGGAGGCGCCTGCCTGGCGCCCCTCTTTTTTTGAAAAAAGAAGCCGCCAATTTCATCTAAAAAGGGTATTGCCAAAAAGTATAAAGTAGTATATAATCCGTGCTTGGCAGCGGGAAGATAGTTCAACCAGCTTTTGCAAAGGGACGTGATTGCTCTGGATGACACCAAAACGAGAATTATTCATGCGGCGATGAAGGCTGTGCGTCAGTACGGCCTTGAGGGTGTGCGCATCCAGAATGTCAGCGAGCTTGCGGAGATCTCCCCGGGGGCGATCTACCGCTACTTTGAGAGCAAGGACCAACTGTTAGTGGAGTGCTTTATCTATGTGGACAAACAGGCGGCGGCGATATTTGAGCGCTTGAGCTTCAATCCCCTGGCCATGCTCGCTGACCCGATGGGCGCGATAAAGAGCCTGTGGCTGCCCTACTTCCGGTTCTGGGTGGCCCACCCGGACGAGACCATCTTCTACCACCGCTTCCGGGACAGCGCTTTCTTTCCCAAGTACGACAAGGTGCGGGACGCAAGCTATTTTTCCTCCTTCTCCGGCATGGTCCGCGCCTTTATGAATGCGTTTCCCAGCCTTCGCAGACTCAACCAGGATCTGCTGTGGCTCCATGTCCTCACCTCCACCATCATGTATGCGAAATATGTTGTGGAGGGAATCCTTCCCAACCACCAGGAGACAGAGGATACGGTGTTTCAGCTGCTGTCCACCGGATTAAGCGGCTATTTGAGGCCAGAAAAGCCGAAAAAGAGGAGCGCGAAATAGAGACTATGCTTGTAGTGTGTTTTTAGCTGCCGGAGAATAAACGTTTATTTACATTGCCCACCCTGCTGTCTAGCCGGTTTGGGAGCCACTCTCTCAGTATAGCCCCCGGCTTCATAAAAGCCATATTTACCGCCCCCCTTTTTGGCAGACAGCGGCCATGCCGTCGCGGGGGCAGGTTGAGTACATATAATAAGGAGAGCAGATATGGAAAAGATACTGATCGTTGACGACAGCCTCCTGCAAGCGGCGCAGCTGAAAAGCATTTTGGAGGAGGAGTATGACGTTACTGTCGCGCAGACAGCGGAAGACGGCCTGCGCCGGGCCAGCAGCGAGCGGTATTCCCTGATTTTGCTGGACGTAGTGATGCCCGGAATGGACGGCTTCACGCTGCTGAAAAAATTGCAGGAGGAAATTATTACCCAGAGCATCCCGGTGATCCTGATTACCAGTCTTTCGGATGTGGAGAGCGAGCAGCGCGGGCTTATCCTGGGGGCGGTCGACTACATCGCGAAGCCCTTTCATGCCGCTATTGTCCAGGCCCGGGTCAATACGCATATCAAGCTATACCATTACCGCAGGCAGGTGGAAGAGCAATCTATGACCGACCAACTGACCGGAATCGCAAACCGGCGCAAATATGACCAGTACAGCGCCACGAAATGGAACGAGGCCGCCCGGCTGCACGTTCCGTTTTCCATCTGCATGTTTGATATCGACAACTTCAAAAAATATAACGATACCTTCGGCCACCCCGCCGGAGATAAGGTGATTGCCGCCGTGGCCAAAACCGTTTCCTCATACTTGCAGCGCAGCACGGATTTTTTTGCCCGCTATGGGGGAGAGGAATTTGTGGCGATTTTCATGGGTGACCCCGCCAAAAAAGTGTTTACACATTTAAAGAAAATCCGCCAGGCAATCGAGGACCTCCACATCCCCCACGACCCGGCCGTATCTCAGTGGGTTACGGTCAGCATTGGCGGCGTCACGGTAATTCCCCCGGCGGAAAACACCTATGCGTCCTATCTGAAAATTGCGGATACCATGCTGTATGACGCGAAAAAGCATGGCCGGAACAGGGTGGTATGGGCCGGTGATGGAATGAAGCAGATGTGGGAAAAATAAAGCCTCTCCCTGCGGGCACAAGAAAACGTTTAAATATAAGAGGTATTATATGGGACTATTTAACCTGTTTGGAAAGAAGGCAACTACGCAAACGCCCCAGCAGCCCCAGTATGAGGAGGAGCCGCTGGAGGTCTATTCCGGTATGCGGGTGGAGGTAACGTCCCTCGAGGGACAGCTTCTGTTCGTGGCAAAGCTGCTGGGCCTGCGGGGGAATCAGGCGGAGCTGCACCAATACTCAGAAGCCGGCGTCACCCTCCAGGAGGGCGAGCCTCTGCGGGTCCGTATCCGCGGATACAGCGACCGCGAGAGAAAGGCGGCCTATATGGAGGGCCTTATCTCTCCCCTGCCCCAAAATATATGGAAGGTTGAGGAGCTGACACTTTGCAGCAGCGGAAATGACCGCGCCTTTTTCCGCCTCACGACAAACCTTGATGCCACTGCCACCATGTTCAGCGGCCTGGAGATGGGCGAGAAGCCGTGCGTGCTGCTGAATATCAGCGTGGGCGGGGCCAGCATCAGTTCGGCATGCAGATACCATCAGGGCGACAAATTGCTTCTGAAGGTGAAGCTGCTGGAGGACAGGCCCATATCCGCGATCTTCAGCCAGGTTGTGCGCATCACAGAGCGGGACGGCGGCAAATTTGAATATGGATGCCAGTTTTTAGAGCTGACAGAGGCCGAACAGGAAAAAATCACGCAGAACATCTTCGCGGTCCAGCGCCAGAAGCGGGGCCGCTCCTAGCGGCTAGTAAGAGGAGCGGCCCGTAGGACCGGCTGCGCGGCAGCGGAATAGAAGGAGGCCAAATCAGTGTTTATCTCTGGCTCTGGCAATTGATAGACAAAATCTCTTTCCTGTGGTATGATACCCGCAGAAAGGAGGCGCCCGCTATGTTCACACTGGAGGATTACCTGACCTCATTTACAGGTTCCCTGATTGCCCACGCCGCCCTGGCGCTCTACCTGTTTGTGATCATGGACGCGCGGGGGTGGCGGATGCTGAAAAAGCTGCCCCTCCTGCTGCTCTCCCCGCTAACGGCCACCCTGCTGGCGGCGGGCCTGTACGCGCTCTTCCCCAGCCATGGAGTGTTCCGCTACTGTGTAGGCTCCTTTGCCATTCTGTTGATGTGCACCCTGTGGGTTCGATGGGCGTGGCGAACCGAATGCTGGAGGGCCTTTTCCGCCGTATGTATGGGAGGCGTGTTTCAAGTGTCCACGTCCTGCCTATCCCAGATCCTGCTTCTGAACAGCGAACTCCAGTTTACAATGGTGATGTATTGGGTTGTGGTTCCGATCTCAGCCCTCCTGCTGCACCGTCTGCGCTTCGGCCACTGGTTCCACATTCTGCTGGAGGAGGGCTTCGGCCAGCGCCGCATGGCTCTGTTCTTCTTTGCCCTGGAGGTAGCCCTGGAGGCATTCCTCATTTTGCAGGTGGGGATTCAACCGGAATA
>CATIYU010000272.1 GCA_949739085.1 uncultured Eubacteriales bacterium
CAGCTGACGGAGAAGATCCGCAGAAAGCCCTACTCGGTGGTCCTCTTTGACGAGATCGAGAAGGCCCACCCGGACGTGCTCAACGTGCTGCTGCAAATTCTGGACGACGGCCAGATTACCGACGCCCACGGCCGGAAGGTGAACTTCGAGAACACGGTGATCGTCATGACCTCCAACGCTGGCAGCGACCGGAAGGAGGGGACCGTGGGCTTCAACAAGACGGTCAACGAGCAGGGCAAGGACCGGGCCATGAAGGCCCTCCAGCAGTTCCTGCGGCCGGAGTTTATCAACCGCGTGGATGAGATCGTCTACTTCAACAAGCTCACGGAGGAGAACTTCCTGCCCATCGCCCGGCTGATGCTGGATGAGCTGCGCGCCAGCCTGAAGGAAAAGGGCCTGGCCCTCAACTATGACGACAATCTGGTGCAGTATCTGGTGAAGAAGTCCTACTCTGCCACCTATGGGGCCCGGAATCTGCGCCGGACCATCCAAAAGGAGGTAGAGGACGCGCTGGCGTCGGAGATCATCAACAGCTACGACCACCCCATCACCCAGATCAGCGCCACCGCAGAGGACGAGAAGGTCATTCTGCATACCGCGTAGCAGGGAGGAGGCCCGCCATGCTGTTCCGAAAGGATATCGAGCCCCGGTGTGCCTACTGCGCCAAGGGGAACGTCATCAATGACCGGGAGGCCGCCTGCCCCTGGAAGGGGGTGGTGGCGGTGGAGTACCACTGCTTCCGGTTCAAGTACGACCCCTTCAAGCGGGTTCCGCCCCGCCCAAAAAAACTGGAGACCTCCCGGCTGACGGAGGAGGATTTCAGCATATAGACGCGAAAACGCCGCTCCATCCTCTGTTGGTGGAGCGGCGCTCTTCATCCGTTTTACTCCCGCTCCAGCTTGACCCGGAAGGAGATGCTGCGGGGCGTCTCCATGCCGTCAAACTGGACTGTGTAGGCGGACCGGCCAGCGTCCGCGCCCAGAACGACACCGGGGCCGAAGACGGCGTGGCGGACCCGCTGTCCCGCCGGGAACCGGGCCCCGTCCCCCTCCGAGAGCCAGAGGAGGCTGTTCTCGATGTACATTCTGGCCTCCGCAATGAGGCCCTCTGAGGGCGGCTGGGTGAACTCCAGCAGCGCCGGGTCGATGTCCAGCAGGAACCGGGAGGGGTAGCTGGGGGAGCCCCGGAAATTTCTTCCCGCGGCCTCGGAGAGAAACAGCCCCCGCTGCGCCCGGGTCATGGCCACAAACGCCAGCCGCCGTTCCTCCTCCATGCCCTCCAGCGTGTTGGTCTTCCGGGAGGGAAAGACCCCCTCGTTCATCTGGCAGAGGAACACATAGGGGAACTCCAGGCCCTTGGCCGCGTGGACGGTCATCAGCCGGACCCTGTCCTGGCCGCCGTCCGCGTCGCCGTTGGTGAAGAGGGCCACGTGGGATAGATAGTGCTCCAGCGTGACCTCCTCGCCGCAGGTGGTCTCAAATTCATATACCGACTGCTTCAGCTCCGCCAGGTTGTCCAGCCGCTCCTGGCTGCCCTCGGTGCGCAGCTGCTTCTCGTAGCCGCTCTGGTTGAGGATGTCCGAGAGCACCTCTGAGACGGGGCGCTGGGCGTGATTGGCGGCAAAGGACTCCACCAGCTTGACAAACTGGCCCGCCTTCGTGCCCCGCATGACGTCGTGTTCCAGATTTTGCAGCAGCGCCTCGTAGAGGGTGCACTGGTGTTCTGCCGCGTACTCCCGCAGAAACTCCATCCGGCGCTTTCCCAGGTTTCGCTTGGGCGTGTTGGCCACCCGCAGGAAGGACAGGTCGTCCTTGTAGGCGGCAATCCGCAGATAGCTGAGGGCGTCCTTGATCTCCGCCCGCTGGAAAAACTGGATGCCGCTGAAGATGGCGTAGGGGATTTTCTCCCGGAGAAACGCCTCCTCCAGGGTTCTGGTGACATAGTGGGCCCGGTAGAGAATGGCCATGTCCCGGTAGGGAACCCCCTGCTCCCGGAGCAGGCGCAGCTGTTCCACAATCCAGTACGCCTCCGCTTTGGCGTTGGCGGCGTAGTGGCACAGCACCGGCGGGCCGCCGGGGAGGGTGGGGACAAGGTCCTTTTTCACGCGGTGCTTGTTTACGGCAATGAGGGAGTTGGCCGCCGAGAGAATCTGGGGGGTGGAGCGGTAGTTTTCCATCATCAGGATGGTCCTGGCGCCGGGGAACGCCCGGTCGAACTCCAGCAGGAACCGCACGTTGGCCCCCCGCCAGGTGTAGATGGTCTGGTCCGGGTCCCCCACGATGAAGAGGTTTTTATGGTAGCCGCAGAGCGCCTCCATGAGCGCATATTGCAGGGAGTCGATGTCCTGGAACTCGTCGATCATGATGTATTCCAGCCGCTTCTGCCATTTCAGCCGGATGTCCGGATTCCGCTGGAAGATGTAGAGGGAAAATTTGATTAGGTCGTTATAGTCCAGGCCAAAGCACTTCTTCTCCTGGTACAGGTAGCCGTAAAAAATGATATCTCCCGCTGAGGACGCCCCCTCGTACTTCTCCCGCAGGTCGTCCAGAGAGAGGTCCGTCATGTCCAGGTAGTACTCCGGCTCCTTGAAGAGCTTCCGGATTTCAATCATCTCTCGGGCCTTGGCGTAGGTCATATCCCGCAGGGAGAGGCCCCGCTCCTCGTAGATGATTTGCAGCATGGCGTCGATGTCGGCGTTATCCAGCACCAGGAAGCTCTTGGGGTACTGCACGGCGTAGCTGTCCTCCTGGAGGATGGACACGCAGAAGCCGTGGAAGGTGTTGATGTAGCCGGTGTCGTTGTCCCCGGTGAGGTTGTGAATCCGCTGGCGCATCTCCCCGGCGGATTTGTTGGTAAAGGTGACGCAGAGGATGTTCCCCGGCAGGATGCCCAGCTCGTTGACCAGAAAGGCGAAGCGGTGGGAGAGGGCCCGGGTCTTGCCGGAGCCCGCCCCGGCGATCACGCGGATGAAGCCCTCGGTGGCGGTAACGGCCTCCCGCTGGGCCCCATTGAGCCCCAGCAACAGATCTGACATGGCGCGATTCCTCCCCATACGGCGTTTTGTCTATTGTAACCCAGGCGGGCCCTGCCGTCAAGGCCGCGCCCCGGTCCAAAACCGCAGAGGCGGCCGCG
>CATIYU010000273.1 GCA_949739085.1 uncultured Eubacteriales bacterium
GACGGCGGCGTCCATTCCCACACCACCCACCTCTGGGCGCTGCTGGAGATGGCCAAACGCCGGGGGTTGGAGAAGGTCTACATCCACGCTTTCCTGGATGGCCGGGACGTGTCTCCCACCAGCGGCAAGGGCTTTGTGGCTGAGGCGGTGGAGAAGTGCAAAGAAATTGGAATCGGGAAAATTGCCACGGTGATGGGCCGCTACTACGCCATGGACCGCGACAAGCGCTGGGACCGGGTGGAGCAGGCCTACGACGCTATGGTCTACGGTCAGGGCATCCAGAACCGGGACCCCGTGGACGCGGTGGCCAAGAGCTATGCCAACGGTATCACCGACGAATTTGTAGAGCCCGTGGTCTGCGACGGCCAGGGCGTTATCTCCGACAACGACAGCATTATCTTCTTCAACTTCCGGCCTGACCGGGCCAGGGAGATTACCCGGGTATTTGTGGACCCCGCTTTCGACGGCTTCCAGCGGGAGTTCTTCCCCCTGACCTATGTCTGCACAACGGAGTATGACGCCACTATGCCCAATGTCCAGGTGGCTTTCCCCAGAAATCTTGTCAGCAACGGCCTGGGCGAGTACCTCAGCAGGATGGGCATGACCCAGCTGCGTATTGCGGAGACGGAAAAATATGCCCATGTCACCTTCTTCTTCAACGGCGGTTCCGAGGCGGTGTTCCCTGGCGAGGACCGGGTGCTGGTGCCCTCCCCCAAGGTAGCTACCTACGACCTCCAGCCGGAAATGAGCGCTGTGGAGGTGACGGACCGGTGTGTGGAGCGCATTGAGTCCGGCGCTTATGACGTTATTATCCTGAACTTCGCCAATTGTGATATGGTGGGCCACACCGGCGTGTATGAGGCCGCAGTGAAGGCGGTGGAGACGGTGGACGCCTGTGTGGGCCGGGTTGTGAAGGCCACCAGGGCCATGGGCGGCATCGCTATGGTTACCGCCGACCACGGCAACGCCGAGGAGATGCGCAAGCCGGACGGTTCCCCCATGACCGCCCATACCACCAACCTGGTGCCGTTTATCCTGGTGGGTGTAGACGCGAAGCTCCATCCGGGACGCCTAGCGGATATTTCCCCCACCATCCTGGACATCATGGGCCTGGAGTGCCCGCCGGAGATGGATGGAAAGAGCTTGATCGATTGAGCCGCCACCCGGACGGGAGAGGGATTCCTCTGATAGAATATTGCTCAGAATAATAATCTTCCATTTTATTCTTCTCCTATTAGGGCTGGCGCGGTATTTCGGTACGCGCCAGCCCTGTTTCAGGCAGCTTTTTACTTTCCGTCATATTGTAGGCGCATAGCTGGCTAGGCGCCAATATTCGATATAGTCCAGATAGTCCCTTGCTCCCATCGGAAACAAAGCCCAAATCGTTGTTCTCAGAGAGCTTTTGTCAAGGGGTGAGTATAAAATTCTGATCTTCCTGTAGCATGGTTCCACTACTTACCCCAGTCTACTGTTTTGTTCTCTATATATTATATTTCATACCTTATCCCAGCACCCCTCCTCATTTGCTCGCTATAATCTTTGAAAACACAATTTTTGATGAAGCATCTAAATAACTGCCAACGTCCATCCGAGTTGCGCAACACTTCGCTTATTGGGCCAGATTCCATATTTTTATAGATCAAATCATCGATAAGTTGACGCAATCCAGTCTTGACTTCAGGGGTGGATATATTAATAGAGGAATTGACTTAAAAAGAGACTTGCTGGAATACAGAATATGAAATTTTTCATGCATTTCTAGAGGCAGCTTTCTGCTCAGATCGTCCATGAACTGCTGCATGCCCGCTGGGACAACATGTAGATTCTTCATTGGAGATACTTGCAAGACGCAGGTTAAAATCATTTACCTCGCTGACAGCCTGCGCCGCCTGCTGTTCCATAGCCCGCGCCTCCGGGGAGATGGATACTGTATCGTAGGGCCTGCGGTTTCCCACGCGCCGCGCTGGCTTGGGGACTGATAAAAGCTGCCCTGGGGGCGTTGATTACATGGATGCTCAGCATCCTCTCTGTATTGCTTTGTCTCCGATGCCGGTTCCCCGTCCTTGGCGGCAGCCACTTGGGCGGATTTCCGCGAAATGTCCACCACATCATGGGAATGAGGCGTGCTGGCCCCGCTGTTTTCTATCTCGCCCTTGACGGTTCCCGTCTGGTTTTTAAGTATGCCGTCCGCGTGCTGGGGTTCACATCTAAACGGGTGTCCATATAACCTCCTGATAGGACACAGCCATAACAACCTGATTACACACTGCCAGGCTGTTATGGCTGTGGAGCTGATTGGCTATTTTATCTATACTTATCCTATTTTTATATATTGCCAGAGCCCTGTTATGTTGCAAGGCTCCGGGGAAATTTTTAGAAAGTCTTTGACACTATGGTCAAAAAGCTGGACACGTCTCCCTTCAGCGGTCCTTTCGTCAGATGGGCCCGCTTGTTGTAGTAGATGGCAACACCGGCACTGAGCTTCCAAGCTGTCAGATTCCACCGGTCAGTATTAACTGATTTTTAATGGCAGAGCGCAAGTCCTTTAAAATTTAAAATTTGAGTGCTTGACATTTTTATGAGAATGTAGTATCTTATAAAAGAATATCAGTGAATATTCTTGTGCAACTATATAAGTAACAATAATAAGGAGACATTATTTATGAAAAAATGGATTTGCCCGGTTTGCGGCTATGTTCACGAAGGCGATACTCCTCCGGAAAAGTGCCCTCAGTGCGGCGTTCCTGGTGCGAAGTTCACAGAGCAGAAGGCGGAGATGAGTTGGGCCGCTGAGCATGTGGTAGGCGTTGCTGCCGGTGTAGATGCCGAGATCCTTGAGGGCCTGCGGGCGAACTTCGCCGGCGAGTGCACAGAGGTTGGCATGTATTTGGCTATGGCTCGCGTTGCGCACCGGGAGGGCTATCCCGAGATCGGCCTGTACTGGGAGAAGGCCGCCTATGAGGAGGCCGAGCACGCCGCCAAGTTCGCCGAGCTGCTGGGCGAGGTTGTGAC
>CATIYU010000274.1 GCA_949739085.1 uncultured Eubacteriales bacterium
CCGCTGTAGATGACCTTCCGGTCCGGCTTGCAGATGACCAGGGAGAAGTCCGCCAGGGCGAAGAAGTCGATGCCGTCGCTGATGGCGTCGTCGGTGGCATAGAGTCTGGTCAGCTCCAGTACATACTTGTTCTGCCCGTTGATGGTGGCCACCGGTTCGCGCTCGCCGAAGGCCTCCACCACCTGGCTGGTTTTGGTGGCCTTGGCGGTGTAGCTCTGCACCACCGCCACCTTCTTGCCCTCCAGCTCCAGGTAGATGTCGCTGCTGGTGGGAAATCCTGTCACTTCCATGGCAATCCCTCCTGATTAAATCGTGATGTGGGCGGTCAGATAGATCTGATTGAGTCCGTGGGCCACGGCGAAGCTGAACTCCACCAGGCACACCGCCGGGTCCTCCTCATAGACGGACACCAGCACGTCGCCATAGCTCTCAATAATCTCGGCGCGCAGCTTGCTCTCCAGCTCCACAATGACCTGGGAGCGGATAGCGCCCCGGGTCTGGACGGTGTTTTTCGTATGGCTGAACCGGTTGCGCAGGCTCTGGCGGATGGTGGGGATGACGTCGTCCACAATCAGGGTGGTGGTCAGCTCCCGCCAGGTGGCGTCCTTGGCCCCGCCGGTGAGGGTGCGGGTGGTGATGCCCCGGACAGGGGAGACCACGCCGCCCACCGCCTCCAGGGGGGTCACGCCGCCCTGGACCAGGAGGTCGATGTCGTTGTCGCCGTATTGGACGCTGACGCCGCCCAGGCCGGGCAGCTCCGTGCCGTTGAGGGGCACCGCCGGGTCCCGGGGGACGGCCACCGCCGCCGCCACTGCCGCCGCAGCAAATATGCCGGGGAGGGAATTACCGCCGCCGTCCAGAACGTCGGGGCCCACCAGGACGACCCGCTCGCTGTTGAGGGTCTTGGCCCGTTCTGTCAGGTCGGCGGCCCCCGCGCCGCTCATGCCCACCACAGCGATCCGCTCCCGCCGGATGGCGGAGGCGGCCTCTACGCTGCCGCGCAGGGCCTGCTGCACCGCGAGGTCCCCGCTGTCGCAGACAACGATCTGGATATTCTCCACCCCCTGGAGAACGGCAAAGGCGTTGGCGTAGCTGTCCCCCTCCACTGGCACGGCCACCACTGTGGACGCGCCTCCCGCGAACAGCAGCCGCAGGAGGGTGGACATGCCAGGCTGGTTGGCGGGGTCCTCGCCAAAGGCGCTGACGCCTGCTTCGTAGCTGGTGAGGGTGACAGGGACATTAGGGGTCCCGGCGGCGCACTTGGCGGCCACGCCGATGGTCCGGATAGCCCGGTTCCCCCGGATGACGGTGGAGGCGTCGTAGGAGGAATAGACCCCCGGACGCTCGTGGATGATATTTTTCATGTGGTCACAACACCTTTCAAAATAAAGTCAGTGAGCAGCAGCCCGTCCTCGGTGGCGGAGGCGGTGAAGAACGCGCCGCAGGAGAGGCTTCCCCTGCGCACAAACATGGCGTTGTCCTCGTCCCAGCGGGCCTCCTCCCACTTCAGCTCCGTGGGCCGCAGTCCGGAGGGGAGGCCGCCCAGCATCACCTGGTGGAGGACCTCCAGAGGGCCGTCACACCCGGCGGCTCCCTCCTCCGGCGGACAGTAGATGTCCAGGGAGATGGTCAGGTCCAGCCGCATCCCGTAGACCTCCCGGCTGGCCAGGGTGTCCGGGTCCACCTGCTGGCCCAGATAGCTGCCCATAGCGCCGCCCCGGCTCTCGCCCATGCGCAGGCCCACCGCCACCACGGGCCGCTGGTACTCCCGGGCCCAGCCCGGGGCGAAGGCCGCCTGAGCGGAGAGGCCCGAGCGTTCCAGCGCGTGGGTAATAGCGGCCTTCACCTGTTCCAGTCCGTTCATTCCGCCGCCTCCCTTCCCGGCCGCAGCATGGCCCAGCAGTAGAGGGGGGCGTCCCTCCAGCTGACTACCCGGGCCTCCTGCACGTCCAGCCGCAGGGGGCCGCAGGCCACCTTGTCCCCGGGGAGGAGGGGGTAGGCGCAGGGGCCTATGTACAGCCAACGCTTGCCGCTCACCGCCCCCAGGGGGGTGGCGGCGAGGGGCAGGTCCTCCCTCTTTTTTAGGACCGGCTGGATAAACGCCCGCACAGCGGCCCTTTGGCCGGTCTCAGGCCGCGTGAGGCGGGCCTTTTGTCCCCAGCGGGCGAAGAGCCGCTCCAACCGGCCCCTCATCCCCGCACCCCCACAAAAGCGAATTCGCCGTCGCCCCAGAAGGGGGCCATGATGGCGGCGGCCTGGCGGCGGAGGGCCGCCGCCGTCTCGCACAAACTGCCGCCGGTTTTCAGGCTCACGTCCCCGGCGGAAAACTGCACCGCGCCGTCCAGATCCCGGCAGGGCAGCAGTCCCGCCGCCGCCAGCAGCGCGGCGGCGCAGAGGAAGGGCTCGCCGCAGGATTCCGGCGTTACGCCCTCCCGTAGCCGCCGGGCGGTCTCCGCCCCGGCGCTGGTGCAGAGGGCCTCCAACAGGGGCCGCTCCTCCTCTGTGGGCCTGGCAATCGCCGCTGCCAGGCAAAAAATCTCTTCGTGCGTCTCATGCATCGCGCTACCTCCCTATGGACCCCGGCGGGGCCCGCGCCGGAATCAAATGGAAAGGACCTTCGCCGCGCCGCTGTACAGCTTGGCGAAGCCGGAGGTGCTTGTAATGGCCGCCCGCTCCACCTGCCGGTCGATCAGCTTGTCGTATTCCACCATCACGTCCCCGGCGCTGACCATCTCCAGGGCATAGTTGCGGTCCAGGCCGATGAGGGTGCCTGCGGGCATGGCGCTGGTGCGCAGCAGGGTGGCCCCCAGGGGGGAGGAGAGCGTGCCGGTGCCCTGGAAATTGAGGCCGGTGAGGGGATTCTGGAACTCGCTCATCTTGAGCATGTCCAGCATCACGGCGTTGGGCACCAGAATGGTGTTCATGGTATAGGGGTCGAATTGGGCCCAGAAATCCAGCAGGGCCTCGTAGGTCAGGGAGCCCTTCGTGCCGCCGATGGGAGCGGAG
>CATIYU010000275.1 GCA_949739085.1 uncultured Eubacteriales bacterium
CCCGCATTGCCCCGGCGGAAGGCCGGGTCACTTCCCCTGTCCCGCACAGGGTATAGACTGCGTACTCCTTTTCCCGCCGCCGCCCGTTCGCACTCACGGTCATGCGAACCTCCCGCCCGGCGGACGCGCCGGAGATGCGCTGCATTGCGTTTGAGATCTGCAGAGGTGTATAGTCCGTCCCCAGGGCGGCGTTGATCTCCGCCGCAGTCATGGGAGCGGCGCTCAGTACACCGGCAATGGCCTTGGCCAGATCGTTATAATCGATTCGCGAAATCGGGGCAGCCGCAGTCTCTTTCATGTTGTCCATATGGCAGTTCTCCTTTTCCTGGTTTTCCCTATATCTTGAATCAATAATTTTTTCGCTGCAATTCAGAGTTCCTCATGCGTCCGCTGGCATGAGGAATTTTATTGGAAGTAAAATACAGTATGTCACCTTTATGAATCCCGTGCAAGCTCCTCCAGCTCCTCCACTCCGGCGTTCCGAATCTGGTCCTCGTCCAGAAGCATCGCGCCCAGCCCGGAGAACGCTCCGGCGTACACCTCGGCCAGCAGCAGTTCACGCAGCTCTTCTTCGCTCATATACAGCCCCCTCTCTTCTTCTTTCAGCATATAGACGCCCAGGTCAGCGAACATGGGGATCTTCACAATAGCTGATGTTTCCGGAGTTCTCACTCTTAAAGTGCACGATGGCCCAGTCACCGTCCGCCAGCTGCTCCCAATCCCTGGGCAACTCAATAAGCTACCCGCAAGTGGGGCGCAGCTTGCTGAGCAGCGGCAGCAGATGCCGCTTTTCCCCCTGGGAACCGCCTTCAAACATACCTTGCATAATTTTTTCCTCCTGTCGTTTTGCTGCCTGCTTACCGGCACAATAAGAATAAACTTATTGTATCTCAAAAATTTTTTTGTGTAAATGCAGCTGCCCGTTTGGTTCGGAGCCCTATTTAGACTATACACACAGCATACTTGACACGCGATTTTCAAAGTGATATATTAATGTAAAATTTGACATCATGGAGGGATTTGTACATGGGTCTCAGTTACGGTGTTGGGTATATCTGCGCCATCTCCGGAAACCGGGAGGATTTGGAGAAGGTTCCAGCCGCCGCACAGAAAATCTACGAGGACAAGCAGGCGTGGTGCAAAGCCTTATCC
>CATIYU010000276.1 GCA_949739085.1 uncultured Eubacteriales bacterium
CGGCGGAGGCGGCTGGTGCTGCTGTGCGACGTATCCGGGTCCATGCTGCAGTTCTCCGAGTTCGCCCTGCGGTTCATCAAGTCCATGAGCGACTTCTCAGAGTCCTCACAGCCCTTCCTCTTCTCCGAGGAGATGCGGCTGGTGGACCCCTTCGCCCTGCAAAATATGGACGCCTTCCGGGACTATGTCCGCGCCTCCGGCCTCTATGGCCGGGGTACGGACCTGGGCTCCGCTCTGGAGAGCCTCTGCCGCCGCCGTCCCGGGGTTCTAGGGCCCTCCGCCACCCTCCTGATTCTCTCGGACACCAAGACCATCGACCTGCCCCGGGCCGCCAGGGCCCTGCTGGAGGCAAAGCGGCAGGCGGGACGGGTCCTCTGGCTCAACCCCATTCCCCAGCGGAAGTGGCCCTACGTCCGCAGCATCCAGACCATGCTGGCCCTGTGCCAGATGGTGCCCTGCGCCACCCTGGACGAGCTGGCCGCCGCCTGCCGCAGGCTTATGCGGCCATAGCCTTGCCAAACGGGCCGCGCGGTGGTAGAATAGAGTGGAATCCCCTCTGTATTTTACGCTTTGATAGGAGATGGACTGTATGAAGAAAAAATTTTGCCTGGGTGCGCTGGCCGCGCTCCTGGCCCTGTGCCTGGCCGCCTGCACCGGCTCCGACCCCCTGGCCGCCGCCCAGGAAAATGTCCGGAAGGCCGCCAGTATGGACGCGCGGCTGGTAATGGAACTGGACATGGACGTGGCGGGAGAGACCTTGGAGACCGTCACCGCGATGGATGTGAGCGTTTTCAACGAGCCCGCCCGTATGAAGCTGGACATGTCCATGGAGATGGGGCTGTTGGGCTCCCTCACCGCCACCCTCTACGCCGAGGAGACCGGCGAGGACACGTATACCCTGTACACCTACGACGGCCAGCAGTGGCGCCGCGAGACCGCCGCCGCCAGCCAGCTGGAGGAGTACGATTTCAGCGGAGACATGGACTACTATATCTCCAGCTCCCCAGACCTTACCCAGGAGGGCGTTGAGGACCTGGACGGCGCCGCCGCCTACAAATACACCGGCACAATCACCGGGGACGCCATGCGGGGCGTGATGCTGCAATCCGGCGCCCTGGACTCCCTGACCGCCAGCATGAGCGTGGATGAGGAGCAGATCGCCGGTCTGCTGGACGGTCTGGAGAGCATCGCCGTGACGCTCTGGATTGATAAGGAGACGCTTTGTCCCGTCCGCATGGAAATGGACATGACCGCTGCCGTCAACGGCCTTATGGACCGTCTTCTGGAGGAGATGGGTGGCCCATCCACCGCCGGGACGGCGGTCATTTCCAGAATGTCGATGACCCTCACCTGTTCCAATTTCAACAACGCCACGGATTTTACCATCCCCCAAGAGGCCCTCGCATGAGCGGCACACTGTTTCTTGTGGCCACCCCCATCGGCAATCTGGGGGACCTGAGCCCCCGGGCCGCGGGCATTCTGGAGGCCGTGGATTTTATCGCCGCCGAGGACACCCGGGTGTCCCTGAAGCTGCTCAACCATCTGGGGCTGAAAAAGCCGCTGATCAGCTACCACCAGCACAACCGCTCCTCCGCAGGGCCTGTGGTCCTCTCCCGCCTGCTGGCGGGGGAGGACTGCGCCCTGGTTACCGACGCGGGCACCCCCGCCATCAGCGATCCCGGCGAGGACCTGGTCCGCCTCTGCGCCGCAAACGGCGTGCCGGTGACCCCTGTGCCCGGCTGCTGCGCCCTGGTCTGCGCCCTGGCCGCCAGCGGGCTGCCCACCGGGCGGTTCACCTTTGAGGGGTTCTTGTCCGTCAACCGCAAAAACCGCCGGGAGCATTTGCAGTCCCTGGCGGGGGAACGGCGGACCATGATCTTCTACGAGGCCCCCCACAAGCTCCGCGCCACCCTGGACGATCTCCATGCCGCCTTCGGGGACCGGCCCCTGGCCCTCTGCCGGGAGCTGACGAAGCTCCATGAGGAGGTCCGCCGGACCACCCTGGCTCAGGCCGTGGACTACTACCGGGACAACGACCCCAAGGGAGAATTTGTCCTGGTGCTGGCCGGGGCGGAGCCCGAGGACTCCCCCGGGGTGTCCCTGGAGGAGGGCGCGGCCCTGGTGCTGGCCCGCCTGGAGGCCGGAGAGCGGCGCAAGGACGCCGTGCGGCAGGTGGCGGCGGAAACTGGCCTCTCCCGAAACGAGCTCTACGAGGCCGCGCTGCGGGCTCAGGATGGCTGACCATAGCCGTCGGACCAAGAATCCGGCGGCTTCCCCTCTGTTTGGAGAGGTCTTCCGGCGGCGCGCGGAACGGTACGCGGACGCCGCCCTGTTCCGGGGACAAATTTTGCCGCTTGTGGGAAAAAATCCGGCAAAATTCCCGGCGCCTTGTTGACTATTCCTCGGGTTGTTGCTATCATATTTCCATAAAGCCAGAAAGGAAGCCGATCATGATAGATATTTTTGACATCATGGGCCCCATTATGGTAGGGCCCTCCAGCTCCCATACCGCAGGGGCTGTGCGCATCGGACGCATGGCCCGCACCCTCCTGGGGGAAGCGCCCGCCAAGGCGTCCATCCACCTCCACGGCTCCTTTGCCGAAACTGGCGTGGGCCACGGCACGGACAAGGCCCTGGTGGCCGGCCTGCTGGGCATGGCCCCTGATGATCTGGATATCCCCCAGAGCTTCGATATCGCCGCCCAGCGGGGCCTGACCTTTTCCTTTGACTGGCAGGACCTGCGGGACGCCCACCCCAACAGCGTGCTGCTGGAGCTGGTGGGGACCTCGGACAAGCGGCTGGCTATGCAGGCCTGCTCCACCGGCGGGGGCCGCATCCTGGTCACCCGGCTGGACGGCGTGGACGTCAGCTTCACCGGGGACTACCATACCCTGATCGTCCAGAACATGGACAACAAGGGGAACCTCTCCGACGTGGCCACCGCTCTGGCTCTGGCCCGGGTCAATGTGGCAAACATGAGCATGAACCGCTCCAGCAAGGGGGGCAGCGTGCTGATGGTCATTGAGACCGACGACCCGGTGCCTGAGTACATTGTGGACCTCATTGAGCAGCAGCCCGGTATTTTGCAGGTCATCCATTACAGGAGGGAGAGCTGACATGAATCTGGATTCTATGCGGGAAATTACCGCCGCCGCGCGGCGGGAGAACAAGCGGTTCTGGGAAATCGTCCTGGAGACGGATATGGAGAACCGGGGCGTCAGCCGGACGGCCTCCCTGGACAAGATGGCGGAGGCGTGGCACGCCATGCGGGAAGCATCCCAGGTCTACACCGGGGACCGGCGCAGCGTCAGCGGCCTGGTGGGGGGACAGGGGAAGCTGATGCGGGAGTACGCCGCGAACCAGACCCCCATCGGCGGGGAGTTCATCGCCCAAGTGATTGCCGAGGCCCTCTCCATGGGGGAGAGCAACGCCTGTATGCGCCGTATTGTGGCGGCGCCCACCGCTGGGGCCTGCGGGGTGATGCCCGCCGTGCTCATCCCCCTATACTGGCAGGACAATATTCCGGAGGAGAAGATGCTGGAGGCCATGTTTACCGCCAGCGGCATCGGCGCGGTGATCGCTTACCGGGCCTGCATCTCCGGCGCGGCCGGGGGATGCCAGGCGGAGATCGGCAGCGCCTCCGCCATGGCGGCGGGAGCACTGGTCCACCTGCGCAAGGGCACGGAGGAGCAGATGTGCCACGCCGTGGCCATGGCCTTGAAAAACCTGATGGGCCTGGTCTGCGACCCGGTAGCGGGACTGGTGGAGGTGCCCTGCGTGAAACGAAACGTCATCGGGGCCGTCAACGCCATTGCCGCCGCGGACATGGCCCTGGCGGGCATTGAGAGCCGCATTCCCGTGGACGAGGTCATCGACGCCATGGGCGAGGTGGGCCGCCGCCTGCCGGTGGAGTTCCGGGAGACGGCCCTGGGCGGTCTGGCCGCCACCCCCACCGGCAAGGCCGTCAAGAAAAAGCTGGCCGGCGGCGAGAAGAAGCAGCGCACCCTTACCATCAAGGACGCCCGCTGGAAGCTGGAGAAGCCGGAGGAAGTCCATGACTAAGGAGGAGGGCCGGGGAATGCGCCTGCGGACCAAAATCGGGATTGCTTTGGTTTTCTGCTCCGCCATGGCCGCGGCTCTCTTCGGGGCGTTTCTGCTGGGGGCGTCCCAGGGCGGGGAGAGCCCGCCGGTCATCACCAGCGACATGCTGGGCGAGCGGCTCCGGGACCTGCGGGAGCTGGCCAGCGTGGAGTACCACTACACCAATATGGGCAGGTTTGAGGACCAGCTCGACTTCTACGGCTGGAAGGTGCCCTTTACCACCAAGGCGTTTATTGTTTCCTATGACGGCGTTATCAAGGCCGGGGTGGACATGAGCGGCGCGGAGGTGGCGGTGGAGGGCGCGTCTGTAACTGTGAAGCTTCCGGCGGGCCGGATTCTCTCCCACGAGATTCTGGAGGACAGCATAGAGGTCTTCGACGAGAGCAAGAACATCTTCAACCCCATCTCAATCAGCGATTATACCGGCTTCACGGCGGACCAGAAGGCCGTCATGGAGGAGAACGCCACTGGGCGGGGCCTCCTCACCGGCGCGGACGAAAAGGCCCGGGCGGCTGTGGAGGCGTTTCTGGACCTCCTGCCAGGCTTGGAGGACTACACAGTAGCCGTGGTGACAGAGGAAAACGGGTAAAGGCGGCCGGAAGACGGAGTGCCGCTTTACTATATATCTTATCTTTTTATCATTTTGGGAGGAAGAAAAACATGAGAGCACGGCAACATTACCAGCGGATTTTATCTCTTCTGCTGGCATTAGCCCTGAGCCTGACATGGGTGCCGGAAGCCCTGGCGGAGTCCGCCACGGCGGCCACTATGCAGCTGATGAAGACCGAGGGAACGGTGGACGTCTCCAACAGCCGCGGCAGAAGCATCAGCATGATGGAGCGTATGCGGCTCTACAACGGTTATCAGGTGGAGACCCAGGAGGCCAGCTACGCCTGGATTAACCTGGACGACGCCAAGCTCATCAAGCTGGACGCAGTAAGCAAGGCCGGCCTGCGCAAAAGCGGCCGGAACCTGGAAATTCTTCTCCACTCCGGAAACCTGCTCTTCAATGTGACGGAGCCCTTGGAGGACGATGAATCCATGAACATCCGCACATCCACCATGGTGGTGGGGGTGCGGGGTACCTGCGGCTGGGTCAAGGCCATCGACCAGTGGACCACTGTTCTCTATATACTGGAGGGCAGCGTCACGTGCAGCGTGACGGACCCGGTGACCGGCGAGGTCAAGACGGAGGTGGTCACCGGCGGCCAGCGGGCCACCTGCGTGGTCTATCCTCAGGACCAGGCCGGCAGTAAATGCGACATCATTCTGGATCAGTTCGAGGAGGGTGATGTGGACGGCTTTGTCCTAGTGGACGCCGTTCCCGACGGCCCTCTGTGCGAGAAGATCTATGCGGACTCCGGACTGGACCTCCGCGACTGGACCGGCGACCCCCAGGACCGCCTGGAGCAGGACGAGAGCAGCGTCCATGAGAAGCTGGAGGTCATCAACGGGGCGCTGGAAAACCAGGACCGCAATATCTCCGTGGACCCGGTGTGGAAGGACAACGGAGAGACCTCCAACCCCACCGAGACTACCGGACCCTCCACGGGCGGAAACGGCCCTGTGACAGGTCCGTCCAACCCATCGGAAGTGGTCACCCTGACCATGCCCCAGGAGGACGACACCGTGGACCAGTACCTGAGCCGGGCCCAGGTGCGGCAGGTCATCCTACTGCCGGGTACCGCCCGGGCCAGCACGGTGGATATGCTGGAGGTGGACAGCGGCCTCAGCGTCCCGCTGGGAAAGATTCTGACCCTGGATAGGGGCGTGGGCATGACGGTGCTCAGCGGCCAGACCCTGCGGGCGGACGGCACGCTCCAGGTCAAGGGCGGCCTCTACATAGCCGGGACCATGACCGCCGGAGGCCGGGTGACTGTGGACGGCACCTTGTCCGTCACCGGCACGCTGGCGCCCACCACAGGCGCGGTGATTAAGGCGATAAACTTTAACCTGGCCGCCGCCGTGCCGGGCTGGAAGGTGTCCGATACGGCGGACGCCAACGGCTACTACACCCTGGTCCGGGATACGGGGAATCCCGACGACGACATCGTGGGGGAGGACTGGTGGACCCTGAACCGCACCACCGGCCTTTTGACCATCAGCTGCCAGGGCAATATGGACGACTACTTTGACAATGGCGGCCGCCTGATCGCTCCCTGGGCGTCGGACGCGGCGAAGGTTGTGACCGTTATCGTGGAGGCGGGAGCCACGAAGCTGGGAACGGCGGCGTTTCAGGACTGCGTCAACCTGACCAAGGTCACCCTGCCCAACACCATCCAGACGATTGGTATCAGCGCTTTCCGCGGCTGCTCCAGCCTGACCAGCGTTGCGGTCCCGGCCAGCGTTACCACCATTGAGAGTATGGCCTTTAGCCTGTGTACCAAGCTGGCCAGTATTGCCATCCCCAGCGGCGTTACCCAAATTGCCAGCGACCTGTTTTCTGGGTGCACCAGCCTGACCCGCGTGGACATCCCCGGTACTGTCACCAGCATCATCCCGTCTGCGTTTTCGGGCTGCACCGCCCTGACCGACATCTATTTTGACGATACCCGGGACCAGTGGAACGCCATCGGCTACACCCCGGCGGCGGGCGTCACCGTCCACTGCATTGACGACGGTGAAGGCAGAGACGACATCGTGGGCGGCGACTGGTGGACCCTGAACCGCACCACCGGCTTTCTGACCATCAGCTGCCAGGGCAGGGCGGAGGACTTCTACGAGATCACAAGCCAGCCCCCCTGGAAGGAATATCTGGAGGAGATCACGGACGCCAATGTGTCGGAGGGCGTGACCAGCCTTGAGTTCGCGTTCAATGGGTGCTCCAATCTGACCAGCGTCACCCTGCCCAGCACCCTCACCCAAACTGGCGATGCCGCGTTCCAGAACTGCACCAGCCTCACCAGCGTTACCCTCCCGGGCAGCGTCCAGATTATCGAAGGCTATGCGTTCAATGGGTGCACCAGCCTGACCCGGGTGGACATCCCCGGCGCCGTCACCAGCATTTTAACGACCGCTTTTAATAACTGCACCGCCCTGAAAGACATCTACTTCGACGGCACCCAGGCCAAGTGGGACGCCATCGGCTACACCCCGGCGGCGGGCGTCACCGTCCACTGCACTGACGACGGCGACAGCGACATTGTGGGCGATGACTGGTGGACCCTGAACCGCGCCACCGGCCTTTTGACCGTCAGCTGCACGGGCAACATGGACGACCTCTTTGTCGATGGGAAATACCTGATCGCTCCCTGGGAGGGAGGCGGCTACGCGGAGGAGGTTGTGACCGCCGTAGTGGAGGCGGGGCCCACGAAACTCGGGTCGGGGGCGTTTAAGAACTGCGTCAACCTGACCAAGGTCACCCTGCCCAACACCATCCAGACAATCGGCGGCAACGCTTTCCGCGACTGCTCCAGTCTGCCCAGCGTCGCCATCCCGGACAGCGTCACCACCATCGAGACCAACGCCTTTAACGGGTGTACCAAGCTGACCAGTGTTGCCATCCCCAGCGGCGTCACCAAATTGGAGAACAGCCTGTTTTTTGGCTGCACCAGCCTGACCCAGGTGGACATCCCCGGCACTGTCACCAGCATTCTCTCGACCGCTTTTACTGGCTGCACCGCCCTGACCGACATCTATTTTGACGGTACCCGGGCCAAGTGGGACGCCATCGGCTATACCCCGGCGGCGGGCGTCACCGTCCACTGCATTGACGACGGCGGCGACATCGTAAGCGGCGACTGGTGGACCCTGAACCGCACCACCGGCCTTTTGACTATCAGCTGCCAGGGCAAGGCGGAGGACTTCTACGAGACCGCGAATACGCCTCCCTGGGTGGACTACCTGGAGGAGATCAAGACCGCCAAGGTATCGGAGGGCGTGACCAGCCTCGGATGCGCGTTCCATAACTATAGGTCGGCTATAGCGACCTGCAATCTGACCAGCATCTCCCTGCCCAGCACCCTCAGCCAGACTGGCGACAGTGCGTTCTATGGGTGCGCCAGCCTCACCAGCGTTAACCTCCCGGACGGAGTCCGCATCGGCAGCAATGCGTTCCGGGGCTGCACCAGCCTGGCCAGCATCACCATCCCGGACAGCGCAAGCATAGGCACGTATGCGTTCATGAACTCCGGTCTGCGCACGCTGACCATCCCGGGCTCGGCCACCATCGGCGGACAATATGTTTTCACCGGGTGTGAGAACCTGACCAGCGTCACCTTTGAGCCCCGCAGTAGGGCCGCCATCACGCTTCCGATGGGTGTTTTCAGCAAGTGTACCAGCCTGCGGGAGGTAATCTTCCCAGAGGGGCACTACCTCAGTTTTCCTGATCAAGATTGTACCAATGCATTCTCTGGCTGCACCAGCTTGACCAGCTTCACCATTCCGGAGGGAACCGGCAGCATTGGCGCCCAGACGTTCGAAGGCGCCGGCCTGACCAGCATTACCCTTCCGTCCACCCTCGTCAGTATAGGAATGTCCGCCTTTAATAGGTGCGCCTCCTTGGCCAGCGTTACCTTCCCGGTGTCATGCAAATCTGTGAGCAGTTACGCCTTTGACGACTGCACCGCCCTGACGGACGTGTACTATACCGGCACCGAGGAACAGTGGAACGCCATCAACTTCAACTCGGGCAACCTCCCCCTCCGCAACGCCACCATCCACTACAACTCCGCCGCCCGGTCCGCCCGGTCCGGCTCCGCAGGCTTTGAGGACGTGGACGAGAACGCCTGGTACGCGGAGGCCGTGGCCTACTGCCTGGAGAACGGCCTTATGGGCGGCGCGAGCGAAACCGAATTCGCCCCGAACGCGCCCATGACCCGGGCCATGCTGGCGGCGGTGCTGTACCGTCTGGCGGGTTCGCCCGCCGGGGAGAGCGCCAGCGCCTTCCCGGATGTGGAGAGCGGCGCGTGGTATGCCCCCGCGGTCTCCTGGGCGCTCCGGGAGGGCGTGATGGGCGGCTACGCCAACGGCCTCTTTGGTCCCGAGGACCCGGTGACCCGTGAGCAGACCGCCGCCATTCTCTGGCGGTTTGCCGGTGAGCCCGCCAGCCCGGCGGGGCAGGACTTCGCGGACGAGAGCCAGATTTCCTCCTACGCCGCCAAGGCGGTGGACTGGGCCCAGTCCGCCGGAATCCTCAACGGCCGGGCCGGGAACCGCTTTGAGCCCGCCGCCACCGCCACCCGCGCGGAGACCGCCACCGTGCTCATGCACTACGTCCAGGGCCGGGAGGGTCTCTCCGAACTCAGCGCGATAGACGCGCTGTGCGGTCCCAGCGGCATCGCCGCCGCCCCGGACGGCTCCCTGCTGGTTACCGACCTCTACAACAAGCGGATTTGGACGCTGCAAAGCGGCTCCAGCGGCTTCTACGCTGGCGGCCAGACCGTCGCCGGGCTCTACGGCGAGCCTCTGGGCGGCTATAACGACGCCGCCCTGGCGGATAGCTACTTTAAGCAGCCCTGGGCCATCGCGCCCTTCCTGGGCGGCTGGGCGGTTTCGGACACGGAGAACAACGTCATCCGGCTCATCCGGGGCGATACGGCCCAGACGCTCAACAGCACGTCCAGAAACACGGCGGCGGTGACCGGCATGAAGTTCGACCACCCCACCGGCCTCGCCGCCGACGGGGCGGGGAACCTCTATGTAGCCGACACCTTCAGCGGCAAAATCTACCAGATTACCACGGAGGGTAAGTCGTCTGTCTACGCGTCCGGGCTGGAGGAGCCCATGGGCCTCTGCTGGGCCAACGGCGCACTGTACGTGGCGGAATCCGGGGCGAACCGGGTGGTCCGGATTGTTTCCGGCAGAATATCCGTGGTAGCCGGAAGCGGCGAGGAGGGCTTCGCGGACGGTTCCGCCAGCCAGGCGTCCTTCTCCGGTCCCCAGGGCGTTGCGGTAGGCGCGGACGGCACGGTCTACGTCTCCGACACCGGCAACAGCGCTGTCCGGCAGGTGCGGGACGGCCAGGTGACCACTCTGGCGGCCCGGGACACCACTCAGGTGGGACACGGCCTTGTCGCCCCCACCAACCTGCTGGTGCAGGGGAACCTGCTCTACATCTGCGACAGCTTTGCTAAAAAGGTGTTTGTCCTCCAGTTGGGATAAACTAAGAGAACCCCGCAGGACGGTACTCCGTCCTGCGGGGTTCTTCTCAAAGCGGAAAGAGGCTCAGGGAACCAGGATGTCCATGTCCTCCAAGGTCAGCTCCCGCTCATAGGGATTGAAGTAGGTGTTGATGAGCTCCAGGGTTCCCTCCGGGTCCAGCACGTAGTAGGACCCGCCCTTGTACCAGCCAGCGCCGTCGCCGGGCAGCGTGTGGAAAGCCACGTTGCCGCTGCCAATGGTGAGGGCCTGCTCGCCCAGCCAGATGAGGTTGGAGAGCTTCAGGTCTGTGTCCACTCTTTTTTGGAAGATGCCGGCCAGCTCCCGGACCTTGTCCAGCTTGGAAAGCTGCAAGGTCTGCTTAGCCACGGCGGTGAGAAACGCCTGCTGGGTGCCGATGCGCCCAATGTCGGCGGTGGCGTAGCCGGAGCCGTCGTTATTCTGCCGCCAGCGGACCACTTGCAGCGCCTCCTCGCCGGTGAGGTGGCGGGGACCCGCTTTGAAATGGATGTGCAGGTCCTGGTAGGGGTCGTCGTAGTCCATGTCCACGGGGATATCGAAGTCCACGCCGTCAATGGCGTCCACCAGCTCCACAAAGGCCCGCAGGTCCACGGTGACATAGTGGTCCACCGGGATGCCCAGAAGCCTGGAGACCTCTTCCATCGTCTGGACAAAGCCCCCATGGTGGTAGGCGTTGTTTAGCTTTTTCACGGACCAGGACACATTCAGCAGGGTATCCCGCGGCAGGCTGACCACGTTAATGGCGCCGTTCTGGCTGTCTACGGCCACCAGGAGGTTGGTGTCGCTGCCGCCGTTCTCGTCGTCCAGCCCGCCCACAAGAATGGTGTGGAAGTGCTCCTTGCGGGCGTTGGGGGAGGGGGCGGACCGGCGCGTATCCTCCGGCTCCTGGGCCTGGTCCACAGTCTGGGACGTCTGGACCGCCGGAGTGGGTTCCTTGGAAAAGCACTTGTAGAGCCCTAAGAGGGCGGTCATAACAAAGAGAACGCTCACCGTGAGGACGGCGGCGGCCTGCGGGGCGGAGGTGTTTCTTTTGTTGCGTCTCATGGGCGGTCTGCTCCTTGCTCGGGGTTGAGGGGTGCGCGGTTACTTGACTTATTATTATACCCGAGAAAGCAGCATAACACAAGCGCCAGAAAAATTTTGTTGTGATTTGTTTATTTTGTATCAACGCCGTCCCCGCCGGTACGGCGGAGGAGCTCCTCCAGCAGCAGGGACTGGCGGGAGAGAGACTCCAGAATTCCGGACAGGAGCTGGTCCGTGGTACTCTCCTGGTCCGGCGCGGCGGGGATTGGGTGGCTGTAGCGGTGAACGGGAATCCTCTGGACCGCCTGCGGGGCGGTGCGGGCACTCTGCCGGTTTGCGGCCTGCCGGGACGCCCGGTGCTTATGGCAAGATTTCATGGTTGTTCTCCTCCCAAGCTGTTATGGTTCGCTGTCCTATTTACATCCCCGGCAGAGGCGCGGGGCCGTCCGCCGGGGGCTTTGGCTGTGGTTACGCGCCGCCGCGGTACTTGCGCCGTGTGGCGATTCCGCCGCGGATATGCCGCTCCGCCTTATTTTCGTCCAGGACCTCTTTGACTTGCAGGTAGAGACTCCTGTTGTAAAGGGGCAAGCGCTCCTGGATATCCTTATGTACGGTGCTCTTGCTGATACCGAACCGCTTTGCGGCCTCCCGTACCGTGGTACGGTTTTCGATGATAAAATTGGCCAGCTCGCAGGCCCGTTCCTCGATGTTTCCCTTCAAGGCCAACACTCTCCCTATCCCGTTATGGTCCATGTATATGCGGGGAATCGGGGGAACATGCGGAATTTGTGGGAAATGGCGGTGGGCGGGCGCCTGTTTTGCCAGACATAGATCCGTCTTGTTTCAGGCACTTGTAACAGGCCCTGTTTTGTGGTAGAATAGAAAAAAATCGGGCTTGGAAGGAGGTGGGCGGATGAAAAACTGGAAGCGGCGTCTGGCCGTCTGGGCCCTGGTGCTGTTGCTGTGCGGGGCTCCCTCCACCGGGCACGCTGTGCTATCAGACGTCTACCTCACCGCTGTCAACGACTCCATGATGGAGCTCAGCAGCGAGACCATGCCCTTCTGGTCCGGGGGAGTGCTGTACGTATCCAGCCGGATTTTTGAGGGCACGGATTTGGGCATCTATTACGTGCGCAACCAGGGGCTGGTCATGCTCTACAACACCCGCATTGACCTGCGCTTTGACCTGGATGCCCAGCTCACCTACGACAAACAGGGCACGGAGTACGACGGCTACGCCATTGAACGGGGGGGCATCGTGTTCTTCCCCTTGGACATGGTGTGCAGCTACTTCGGCCTGAACTGGAGTTCCAGCCGCACGGACACCGTGCCCCTCATCCGGGTCACCAGCTCCAGCGCCATACTGAGTACCAGCGCCTTTCTGGACGCCGCCGCCTGGAAGATGAACAGCCTCTACGCGGAGTACGAGAAAGCTGTCACCGCCGCGCCGCCCAGGCCATCGGATGACGAGCCGTCCCAGTCCAACCGCCCCGGCGGGTCCACCACGCCCACGCCGGTGGACCCGCCGCCGGTCCAGGCCACAGAGGGGCAGAAGATCTACCTGCTGCTGGAGAGCGCTTCCCCGGAGGACACCCGGAAGGCTATAGAGACCCTGGACGGCGCACAGGCTACCTTCCTGCTGCGGGTGGAACAGATGGAGGACGCCGACCTGCTCCGGGGCCTAACCGCCGGCGGACATGGCGTCGCCCTGCTGGCGGAGGGATCTGGGGCGGAGGATGTGGCGGAGGAGCTGGAACGGGCCCGGGAGCTGCTGTGGCAGTCCGCCTGCGGATGGCTGGAGCTGGTGTGGTACGACGGCGGCGCGGACATCGGGCCGCTGCTGGAGGAGGAGGGATGCGTGCGCCTCTCCGCCGGGCTCAGCCGCCGGAGCCAGGGCCTCAAAAACGGCGCGGCAGCGGACACGCTCCTGCGGAATATTGGCCGTCACCAGGAGGACCTGGGGGTCCACCTGGGCCGGGACAGCGGGTGCCTGGGGGGACTGCGTTCCCTGCTGGCGGGATTGATGGAGGCGAAATACCGCCTGTGCGCCTGGCAGCTCACCGCCTGACCGCCCTAATTTACAAAAAGTTCAAGCAATCTTCCCTTTATGGGCTATAATCTGTAGTAATATATGAATGGAGTCCCCGTTTTTGGGGGCGGGAGGGGTGCAATGGCGAGAAAGATCCTGGTGGTAGAGGACGACCACAACATCTCCGACCTCATACGCATGTATCTGGAGAAGGAGGGCTTTGAGGTCCAGGCGGTTTTTGACGGCGGCACGGCGGTGGAGACCTTCCGCACCATGCAGCCGGATATGGTGCTGCTGGATATTATGCTGCCGGTGATGGACGGCTGGGCGGTCTGCGGGAAAATCCGGGAGGCCAGCCGCACGCCGATTATCATGATTACAGCGAAGAGCGAGGTCTTTGACCGCATCCAGGGCCTGGAGATGGGCGCGGACGACTACATCGTCAAGCCCTTTGAGATGAAGGAGCTCATTGCCCGTATCAACGCCGTGCTTCGCCGCACGGAGATCCCCGAGGACACCCGGAAGCGGCTGGTCTTTGACAAGCTGGAAATTAATCTGGACTCCTACGAGCTGACGGTGGACGGCAAAAAGGTGGACACGCCCCCCAAGGAGCTGGAGCTCCTCTACCACCTGGCGTCCACCCCCAACCGGGTGTACACCAGAAACCAGCTCCTGGACGAGGTGTGGGGCTTCGACTACTTCGGCGACAGCCGGACGGTGGACGTGCACATCAAGCGGCTGCGGGAGAAGATCGAGGACGTGTCCGGCGAGTGGGCGCTGAAAACCGTGTGGGGCGTGGGGTACAAATTTGAGGTCCTGCCGAAGGGGAAGTAAATGAGCAGATTCAAGGGCATCTATTGGCGGCAGTTTATCGTCACTGTGGGCATGGTGGCCCTGACGCTGGTGCTGCTGGGGACCAGCTTCTTCGCGCTGACCTACAGCTACATTCTCTCGGAGAAGCGCCAGGACCTGGAGGACAAGGCCAACATCATCTACCAGATGGCCGAGGACATCTACCGCCAGCCCTCCCCCTATCTGGGGCTGTGGGGCTCGGAGCTGCGGGAGATGGTGGACGTGGCCCAGCGGATGAGCAACGTTACCTTCCTCATCTGGGTCCCCTCCGCCAACGGCTTCATCAGCACCGACACCAGCGTGGGGGGCCTGGAGCTGACCATCCCCGCCGCCATGAACGAGAAGCTCCAGACCGGCGGCACCTTCGCCGGCACCAGCGATCTGGGCATCTACGAGAAGGCCCGCTTCGTGGTGGCCGTCCCCGCCAGGGATAACGCCGCGGTGGGCCCCGTGCTGGCCGTGGCGGACTCCAGCAGCATGATGGGCATGTGGCACGCCTTTCTGGGCATCTTCGGCATGACGGCCATTACGGTGCTGCTCATCGCCTTTGTGGCCACTGCCGGCACCGCCGTGCAGCAGGTCAAGCCCATCCGGGATATGGCCGCCGCCGCCCGGCGCTTCGCTGAGGGGAACTTTGACGCCCGGATTTACGACACCGGCCGGGAGGACGAGATCGGTGAGCTGACGGAGGCCTTCAACGCCATGGCCGACTCCCTCCAGCGCACGGAGCAGCAGCGCCGGGAGTTTATCGCCAACATCTCCCACGAGCTCAAGACCCCTATGACCACCATCGCCGGGTATGCCGACGGTATCCTGGACGGAGTCATCCCGCCGGAGGAGGAGGAGCAGTACCTGCGCATCATCTCCGGCGAGAGCCGGCGTCTGAGCCGTCTGGTCCGGCGGATGCTGGACGTGAGCCAGCTCCAGAGCCTGGACCTCATCAAGCAGAAGAGCGCCTTCGACCTCTCGGAGTCCATGCGCCGGGTGCTGGTGAGCATGGAGCGGAAGATCACGGGCCGGGGGCTGGACGTGGATGTAGAGATCCCCGAGGACCCGGTGATGGTTCTGGGGGACAACGACCTGCTCACCCAGGTGGTCTATAACCTGCTGGAGAACGCCGCCAAGTTCGCCTCCCCCAACTCCACCCTCTATCTGGGGCTGGCGCGGCGGGGGGAGAAGGCGGTGGTCACGGTCCGCAACCGGGGGGAGACCATCGCGGCGGAGGAGCTGCCCCGGCTCTTTGAGCGCTTCCACAAGAGCGACAAGTCCCGCTCCGCGGACAAGGACGGCGTGGGGCTGGGGCTGTACATTGTGCGCACCATTCTTGAGCAGCACCGTGAGACTATCACCGCCGCCAGCGAGGACGGCGTGACCACCTTTACCTTCACCGTTCAGCTGGCGGAGGAGGTGCGGAAGAATACCCACAAGGAGGCGTAGCCATGGAGGAGCTTCTCTTCGAGCAGCAGAAGGAAATCGTTCTCACCTACCGGCCCGGGGAGCAGGTGGAGCCGGTGCAGCTGAGCTACCAGCGGGATCTGCCCCAGGGGATGCAGCCGGCGCCGGCTGCGCCGGAGCCCGCCTGGCGGGCCGCTATCGCCCCGCCGGAGAAGCAGCGCCGGAGCGGCTGGGGGATGGCCCTCTTTGTGGTGCTCTCGGTGCTGGTGGTGCTGGTCTGCCTGGGGGTGGGGTTCTACTACTTCGCCGTCAACGGCTTTCCGGAGCCGCCCGCGTCCAGCCGGAGGGAGGATCCCGCCCCCGAGCCCGACGGCGGCTACGACGCCTTCTGGCGGGACTGGGAGCTGCCGGAGGGGGAGACCACCATCGCCCGGTTCCCCAACGGCGGGGACGCGCGGCTGGAGCTGGCGGGGGCCTCCGGGGAGGTTTTGGCCCCTGGGGCGGTCTATGAGAAGGTGAACCCCTCGGTGGTGACGGTGCTGGGGTACCAGCCCATGGCCGCCAGCGTGGGCACCGGGATTATTTTCAGCGACGACGGCTACATCCTTACCAACTACCACGTCATCGCCGGCAGCTCCGAGTGCTCGGTGCTGGTTACGGACCAGTTCGGCGTGGATACCCGGTATGACGCCCTGCTGGTGGGCGGGGACGCGGATATGGATCTGGCGGTGCTCAAGGCCGACGCCCAGGGGCTGATACCGGCGGAGTTCGGCGTCTCGGACGATTTGGCTATCGGGGACCGGGTGTACGCCATCGGCAACCCCCTGGGGATTGAGCTGCGCAATACCTTTACCGACGGGATTGTCTCGGCGGTGAACCGGGATGTGTA
>CATIYU010000277.1 GCA_949739085.1 uncultured Eubacteriales bacterium
GCGGCAACAGCTGCGGCTGCGGCAACTGCAACTGCGGCTGCAACAACAACTGCGGCTGCAACGACGGCTGCTGCTGATTAGCGGCACATATGCCCCCTGCCCGCCAGGGCGGCAACCCATAGCGTAGGGAACGGGCTGCGGCCCGTTCCCTCCTCTCAAAGCGGCGCCCGTGTGGGCGCCGCTTTTTTGCCAGCCGCGGCAACAGCCCACATGTTCAGCCGGTCAATAAAATCTTCTTGACAAAAAGACAACGTCATGTTATATTTTAACAGTCAACATCGCGTTATATCAAGGAGGGAACCGAACTGTGGTGCAGAAGCTATCCGACGCTGAACTTGAAATTATGAAAATCGTGTGGGGAAATCCGGAGGAAGTGACGCTGTTCCCCTATATCATGGACGGGCTGGCGGCCAGAGGCAGGCCATGCCAAAAGAACACGCTGATTGTGCTCCTGTCGCGGCTGATGGGCAAGGGCTTTTTGAGCGCCAGGAAAATTGGCCGCCGCAACGAATATACCACGCTTATCTCGGAGATGGAGTACCAGACCGCCCAGACGAAATACTTCCTGGGCCAGCTTTACGAGGGGAGCGCCAAAGGGCTGGTTTCCAATCTGATTATGGGCGGCCTGCTGGCGGACGAGGAATACGAGGAGTTGAAAAAGCTGCTGGAGAAGGGGAACGCATGAACATAGTTTTGAAAATCTTCCTGTCCATGTCCTGTTCCGGCGGCCTGCTCATCCTGGCGCTGCTCCTGGGAAAACCGTTTTTCAAAGACAAGCTGAGCCGCCAGTGGCAGTATTACATCTGGCTCATTGTCATTTTGCGGCTGCTGCTCCCGTTCGGCGCGGAGGTAAGCCTGCTGGGAAGGACCTATCAGGCTGCCAGTCAGGTAATTGGCCAGGCCGCTCCTTTGCCGCAGCCGGCTGTCCCCACGCCTGCCGTTGAGGCGGAACGGGACGGCGAAAGCGCGGCCGTTCCGGCGGAGGACCCGGCAGCGGTCCGCCCACTCCAGGACATCGCGGCGCTGCTGACGGACCGCGTCTGGGTAGTTTGGCTGGCGGCCGCGCTGGCGCTGCTGCTCCGAAAGGCGACGGTTTACCAGGGCTTTGCGCGGTACATCAGGGCTGGCTTGACCCCGGTTTCTGACATTGCAATGCTGGACCGGCTCTCCGCCGCCGCGGAACAGGCTGGCGTCAAAAGGCCGGTAGAGCTGTGCGTCAATCCGCTGATTTCCTCGCCGCTGCTGATGGGTCTTTTTCATCCATGCGTCGTGCTGCCAAGCGCGGATATTTCCGAAAAGGATTTTCACTACATCGCCCTCCACGAGCTGACCCACTACAAGCGGCGGGATGTGCTCTATAAGTGGCTGGTGCAGGTTACGGTCTGCCTGCATTGGTTTAACCCGCTTGTATATCTTATGAGCCGGGAGATTACCAGGGCCTGCGAATTCTCCTGCGACGAAGCTGTCCTCGCTAAAACGGGGAGCGGCAGTGCGCAGGACTATGGAAAAACCTTACTTGACGCTATGGCGGCGTTCGGGCGGTACAGGGAAAATCCCGGCGCGGTCACATTAAGCGAAAATAAACAGCTATTGAAGGAAAGGTTAGGTGCTATCATGAATTTCAAGAGGACGACAAAAACGGCGCGGCTTTTGACGGGCGCATTGACGCTGTGCATACTCTCCGGGGCGGTTTTTCTTGGCGTTTATCCCGCCGCCGCTGCGGACCATGCCGCAGGAACGCCCCAGACAGCCGCTGGCAAGAACACCCAGGGGGAAGCGAAGGCAAACGATAGTCAGGACTCCCGGATGGCGGAGAGCTACTATGAGGCTGGCAGCTTGCCGCTGTTTCAAATGGCCTTCTCCCGGCTGGACGCGGAGGAGCAGAGCGAATGGCTGGACAGGATTTACGCAGATGGAGACATCGCGTTCATGGGAGCTGTGGTCAATCTGCTGGAAGTAGACTGCGCTCAAATCCGGCGACTGGCGGAGACGGTCTATGCGGATGGCGATATTGTCTTCTTCTCAAACCTGGCCATGCACATGAGCGAGGACACCCTGGAGGCATGGCTGGACAGAGCCCTGGAGGACGGAGCGTGGACCTTCCAGTCCATCCTATACAACGCCTTGGGCCGGAACTGGGATGAGGAGAAGGAGCAGCAGGAACAGGAGTGGGCAGAAGCGCAGATGGCGGAATATGGGGCGGTGGGCGTCACCATTGATGGGAAAAATTATTATTACCAGGGACAGCTGGTCAATATCTTTCTGGATATTCGCTCCAACAACTCCTTTTACACGCTGAATATGAACCCGGATGGGACCGTCAATATCAAAATTATCCGCAACGAACAGAATGAGATCACAGGCGTTGCCTATCTGACCGAGGCGGAAGTAACGGAGCTGTTTGGGGACATGGAAGATCCGGACGATGACATTGATTTGAAAATAATTCCAGTCAGCTTCAAGACTATAGCGGCCGGAGAAACCATCTTCCTGGGGGAATACACCTTGTCCGAGGGGGACAAAATTTTGTATGACGTTTCAGCGGAAACGGGAAACAGAATGCAGGTTTTTTTCGCCAAGGACCAGCAGAAGGACGTGGTCTATTGGTCCGTAGACAATCTGCGTCAGCCAGATGAACTGTTGAAATGCATGGCGGATTTCACCGTTGGGCCTCCGGCAGCAGAACCCGGAACCTACCGGCTGTACCTTCGGGCCCCAGAGGGCCCGCTGGGAACTGTAAGGGGCAGTGTTTCTATTGGATTTACAGTGGACGCATCCTAATTTCTGCAAAATAATGTTTCAGACTTTCTGCCAAGAGAACATTTGTCAAGGGGGATTTCACCCAAAAGATGAAATCCCCTATAAATTATAATTTACAGCGGCAATCATAAACTGGTATCCACTGATTTTGACCTCAAATGCCGTATCGCCCCACGGCTGAACCATCAGCGCAGTTGGTTTCAGCACCA
>CATIYU010000278.1 GCA_949739085.1 uncultured Eubacteriales bacterium
AGCGGTATGCGCCGGGCTGACAGCATGTGTGGTGGCGCAGCGCACGGCAGCAAAAAGACGTTTGGGCCAGTAAAATTATGTTAGATTCGTGGGTGAACAAACCAAGTGAACCGTTCCCACTGTCTAAAATACAGAAGAAAGGAGGATATAATCATGTATGAAAGCAAATTGCTGAAACACATCTCAGCACAGCCGCAGGCGACCTGTGGTAGCACTTGCCAGCTTTTGTGCAGGTCGGACTGTAACACTACATGCTCTGGTGGGTGTGCACGGACGTGCAGTGACAACTGCGACGTTACATGCAGATCAAACTGTGCAACTGGCTGTGGAATTGGGTGCAAAATGACATGTTCAGAGAACTGCGCTGAAACATGCAGCTATGGCGTTGGAATAACTGCTGCGAGGTAAACCATGGGGCCAGCGGAGAATTTCCCCGCTGGCCCTTCCACCAAGTGCAGGATATTCCTATCATAATGTGGTTAGTACAATCGAGCTATAAGATAAGTTATGTCTTGGAATAACTTTATGTGTTAAGGAAGGGATGAAAGCATGTTTAAAAGCAAAAAGGTACAGCTTATAACCCTCAGCATTCTCCTAGTGGCGGTAATCGCCGGGGGTGTGTGGCTGGTGAGCGGCGGCCCAGGGAGGCGGGACGCGGGACTGCCTGACACACCTGATATACCTGACACACCTGTGGAGGACCCAGGAACACCCAATGGCGAGACTGAGGGGGCTTTTAACCTGGCCGGGCTCAAGCCCATGCATTTTTCCCTCCAAGAAAGAATAGATGAAATTGCCCCTTCACCGTCCGCAGATCATACTTCCAGTATGATTCACTCCTATGAAGGCCAGTTCTGCCAGCTCACCTATCGGCCGGGCGAGACGGCGGGAGTGTTCACGGTGGACGTGACCGCAATGCTGGACGGAGAGATACTGCACAGCTTCAGCTCAGAGGATTTCCCAGTCAGCTATACCTTTGATGATGAGCGTGGGTCGGTGGAGCTTGGCGAACTCTTTCTAAGTTTGACTCTGGACGAGGATGGTGCTCTGTGGGCCCTGTATGGCATTCTTGGAGACGGTTGCGTGACGGAGTTCTTTGTCGCGCCCTGCAAGGCTGGCGTGACGGAGGAGGATGTAGTTTTCCTCGGCAATCTGGGGACAGACAGATGGGAGGGCCCGGTAAAGTTTTTGGTGCGTGACGGTTATGCGTTTATAAGAGATATGCCGGACCATTTCTCTATAGCTAATCTCTCTGACGGAACGTACATCAAACCGGCTGGAGACGAGCGTGTTTGTAGCTTTTGCCTGGATGAGAATGGAAATGTATACTATGTGTGGGGACCCAACCGGAATGTGGATAAGTACTCCATCGAAACGGGAGAAACCATCTGGTCAAGACAGCGTAGATCGCCAGAACTCCCATCTTTTTCGTACATCAGCGGCATCTCCTATACGCCCAGCGGTGGACTTTTTATCATGGGCGGTGATGGGCCGTCCGACTCCGGCGGAATCTACTGGATCAATCCGGAAACGGGAGATGCTTCTACGGCGGAAATGTGTCGTGAGCTGATTAAGTTTGACTTGGACGTGGATGACCTGCCTGAGACCATGAGCCGTCCGGGTTCTACCTTCCATTTCGCAGTGGATGACCAATACCGAATCTATTTTTCAGACTACTCATTTTTCTTTCTCAGTGAAGACTCTGACGAATATCAGAGCCAGCGGTCCGTGTACCTGCTGGAGCCCGAGATCGTCGACATTGCGCCAGAGGAGCTGGTAACGCTGACCATCACAGCTCCTTACGAGGTGGACAGTGTGGC
>CATIYU010000279.1 GCA_949739085.1 uncultured Eubacteriales bacterium
ACATAGCCGAAGCTATGCTTGCTTGCTTGCTTGCTTGCTTGCTTGCTTGCTTGCTTGCTTGCTTGCTTGCTTGCTTGCTTGCTTGCTTAATGCTGGCGTATCGTTCCATATTTGTCAACCCCTTTTGGAAAATTTTCCGGTCAAGTCTGACCGGCCGGTTTTCCGCTTACGCGTCGATGCCCCGGCTGGTCAGGTACTTCTTGACCATCAGAGCCACCTTAAAGGTGATAGCGTCCTCGAACTCCCGCAGGTCCAGCCCGGTCAGCTTTTTGATCTTCTCCAGCCGATAGACCAGTGTATTCCGGTGGACAAAGAGCTTCCTGGCGGTCTCGGACACGTTGAGGTTGTTCTCGAAAAATTTGTGGATAGTGAAAAGCGTCTCCTGGTCCAGGGAGTCGATGGGGTTTTTCTTGAACACCTCCACCAGGAACATCTCGCACAGGGTGGTGGGCAGCTGGTAGATCAGCCGCCCAATACCCAGGTTCTCATAGTTGATGATATATTTTTCCGTATCGAAGACCTTACCCACCTCAATGGCGATCTGGGCCTCCTTGTAGCTTCTGGCCAGGTCCCGCAGGTGCAGGGCCATTGTGCCGATGCCGATGACGATATGGTTCTCGCTGCCCACCCGCAGGGCGTCGGAGAGGGTCTCGCATACCCGCTGGACCTCCTTCTCTCCCCCCGCCTCCGGCAGCTGGTGGATGAGGGCCACGTCGCTGTCCCCCACGTTCAGGACAAAATCGTTCTGCCTGTCCGGGAACAGACCCTGGACCACGTCCATCAGCGCGGCGTCGGCGCCCTCTGTCTGCCGGATGAGGAACACGCTCCGGGGCACCTCCGGGGCCACATGGAGTTCCTTGGCCCGCAGGTAGATGTCGCTGAGCATGATGTTGTCCATGATAATATTTTTGATAAAGGAGCCCCGGTCGTGCTTCTCCTCATAGTAGCTCTTGGCCCCGTTCAAGGCCACGCCAGCCATAGAGCACACGGTATAGCTGACCTCGTCGTCGCCCATGGTAAAGACGGCGTAATCAAAGTGCGCGCCCCAGCCCCCCAGGGCGTGGAACGTGCGGCCGTCCACAGCGGTGACAGCCCCCTCGGCCCGGTTGACGTACTCAGCGTACTCCGGCCATTTCCTGCCAATAAGTCCCAGATCGCTGCAAGAGATGACGGTCCCCTCCGCGTCGATCACTCCAACCACACGGTCGGTGGCGTCCTTGATTTGCAGAACGACGTTTTGAAAAATCCTTCCTGACATAGGTGCATCCCCCTCCATCGGCCAATTCGCTCTGAGATTCTTGTGCAGTTTGCCCTTTCTTTGATATTATACTGTTTCCCCCGGCACATTGCAAGACATTTTTTCTTTTTTCCACAAAAAATATTGTTCCTTTTTGGCGGATTTGTAAGTTCACTTGATTTTCAAGTCTTTCCGCCTATTTTTGCAACTTCTTCTCCGGTCAGGAAGCGAAATTCCCCCGGGGCCAATCCCCTGTCCAGCTCCAGCGGCCCCATAGAGAGGCGCTTGAGGTAGCGAACTGCCCCACCCCGGCTGGCAATCATCCGCTTAATTTGGTGAAATTTACCCTCGTGCAAAGTGACGAGAACCTGGGAGCCGTCCCCCAGCAGCTCCAGCCCGGCGGGCATACAGCGCTGGCCGTCCGCCAGCGTCACGCCCTCCGCAAAGGCCGCCCGGTCAGCCTCCCCCAACGGCCGGTCCAGCCGGGCAAAGTAGACCTTGTCCACGTGATTTTTGGGGGCTAGCAGCCGGTGGGCCAGGTCGCCGTCGTTGGTCAGCAGCAGCAGGCCCTCGGTGTCCCTGTCCAGCCGCCCCACGGGAAAGAGCTCCCGCCGCCGCAGCTCCTCCGGCAGCAGGTCCAACACGGTGTTCTGCCGCCTGTCCTCGGTGGCGGAGAGCACCCCGGCGGGCTTGTGGAGCATGACGTAGGTAAATTCCTGCCAGCCCAGCTCCGCGCCGTCCACCAGAATCCGGCAGGTCCGGGGGTCCGCCCGCTGCCCGGCGTCCCCCGCGGGCTGGCCGTCCACCAGCACCCGCCCCTCCCTCACCAGGGTCTTCACCTCCCTGCGGGACCACCGCCCTGTGGAGGCCAATATTTTGTCCAGCCGTTCCGCCGCCATATGCCAGCACCGTCCTTTCCCCCACAGTGTAGCGGATTTTCCGTCTTTTTGCAACAGAAAAAGGGCGGCGCACCTCAGCGCCGTCCCAGTTCCTCCAACAGTTCCCGCCGCAGCGTCAAAATCTGGGCCACGTGGAAATTTGTCACCACATCCAGCTCCATCACGGAATCCAGGACCCGCCGGTCCCGGATGTCCGCGCCGCTGGCGGCCAGCCGCCGCCGGTTCTCCTCGCTGAGCCGCCCGGGGGCCTCCATATGCCCCAGCACAGCCAAGTGGGTCACCAGCTCCCTCGCCTTGCGGTCGCACAGGCGGAGCCGCTCCAGCTCCCGCCGCTGCCCCCGCCGCTGGAACACCAGCCGCTGGTTCGCAAAGAGGGAGAGCTGTCTGTGCAGGGCCCCGATCTTCTCCTCCAGGGCGTCCGGGTCCGGCAGGACCCCGTCCCCGTCAAACACCTCTTCCAGAAACAGGAGCAGGTCCCGGTCCAGACTCCCCATGGTGGCGCGGATTTGACGGCTGTTGTCGTAGGGAAACACCAGCATGTTGATGACCATACCCACTCCCAGGCCGATGGCGGTGTCCCAAATCCGGCCCAAGGCATAGAGGATGGGGTGTACACTGGAGCTGGTACAAATCAGCACCATGATGAAGCAGGGCAGGGAGGGGGAAATGCGGATGCGCAGCCCGTTATAAAACACGATAATGACAATCACGCCAATTCCCACCGCCGTCAAGCCGCTGATGGGCAGGGCCAGCAGCAGCACGCTGATCAGCGCACCGCTGCACACGCCGATAATCTGGCTCAGGCAGGCCCTTACGGAGTCCTTAAAGGTGGGCTCCACCACGGACATAGCCCCCAGCATGGCAAAGATAAGCTTATCGCTGGTACCGCCAAACTGCCCGGCAACCACCATTGCAATTATGATAGCCAACGCCGTCTTAATGGTTCGCAGGCCAATGTGCAGGCCTCTTTTTTTCATATGGCGCGGCTCCTTTTTTTGAAATCAGGTGGACAGTTTCCCCGTCTCATACGTTTTATCAGTGAAGAAAGGAGGGGAGGAGATGAAACATCCCCACAAGGACACCCGTGTCCGCAACACCAGGCGGAGTCAGGACCTGCCAATTTCCGCCGTCCGCGAAGAGCCCCGGGAACTGCTGCTGCGGCATATGCTCCGGATTCTGTAGGTGGCAGTACACTTCTTATTAATGAAGAAAGGAGGGGAAGAGATGAAACATCCCCACAAGGACACCCACATCCGCAACACCAGGCGGAGTCAGGACCTGCCAATTCCCGCCGTCCGCGAGGAGGCCCGGGAACTGCTGCTGCGGCGTATGCTCCGGATTCTGTAGGCAGGCAGTACACTTTTTTAAGTATTTTCCGAAACAAATTCTACCATCTTTTTGAGAGAATCAATGCGCCATTTCCCGTCCCCTGGGCGGCTGCGGTCAATATGGAAGGCCGTAAAGCCCAGGGAACGGGCCCCATCGGCCTCCACGTCGTAATCATCCACGTAGAGGCTCTCCGCCGCCGTCGTACCAAGAGCATCCAGCGCGGCCTGATAAATAGCCGGTTCCGGTTTCGAGACACCCACAAGGTCAGAACAAATTGCGCAGTCAAAGTAGTCCCCAATGCCCGCCGCCTCCAGCGTAAGGGGTAGAGATGGGCTGGTATCAGAGATAACGCCCATACGAAAGCCCCTGCTGCGGAACCAGTCCAGTACCTCTCGAGTTTCTGGGAACAGTTGATAGCCCTTTAGCCAAGTCAGCTGGTGCAGCTCCTCTGCCCGCTCCTCCAGGCAGCTGGAAACCTCTGCACACAACAACAACCGCGCCCAATACTGGTGATAAAAGGTGATTTCCTCCTCCACAGACTTTAAGCCCTGCTCCGGATAACCCTGAAGAAAAATCTCCATCATTTCCTGTGAGGTCAGTGAAAGAGGCTTCCCGCTCCAGAGTGCGATTTTGTCATTGCGTATCTTCCGGACGGCAGGGTCTCCATATAACAATGTATTATCCCGGTCAAAAAATACAGTTTGAAATCTCATAGAAACCATATCCTCCTCTACGTAAAAAAGAAGGACAGTCATGCGACTGTCCTTCTCATGTTGGCGTTACCTATCTTCCCGGGCCGTCTCCAGCCAAGTATTGTCGGCAGAAGCGAGCTTAACTTCCGTGTTCGGGATGGGAACGGGTGGACCCTC
>CATIYU010000280.1 GCA_949739085.1 uncultured Eubacteriales bacterium
GGACCCACATCGTAGAGGGCGGCGGAGGCGATCTGGTCCAGGGTGGCCACGGACAGGCGGGCCTGGCAGTACTTGATGGCTTCGCCCATCAGCTCCTTGTTGCGGCTGATGATGCAGCCAATGCGGGCCCCGCAGGCGGAGAACCGCTTGGACACGGTGTCGATGACGACGACGTTCTCCGCCGCGTCCGCGAACTCGCCCAGGGACTGGAGGGGCTCCCCGGCGTAGACGAACTCGCGGTAGGCCTCGTCACCGATGATGAACAGGTCATGCTCCTTGGCGATGTCCACCATCATGCGCATCTCCTCGGGGGTGAGGACGCAGCCGGTGGGGTTGCCCGGGTTGGTGCAGACGATGGCGCGGGTGTGCTCGTTGATCTCCTTCTCCACCTTGGCGCGGTCCGCGTAGTGGTAGCCCTCCTGGGGAGAGGTGGGGATGGGGTGGATCTTCGCGCCGCAGGTGTTGACCATGGTGTTGTAGTTGGGGTAGAAGGGCTCGGGAATGAGGATCTCGTCGCCGTCGTCCAGGATGCAGTTGAAGATAATTTGCAGCGCCTCGCTGCCGCCGGTGGTGATGAGGATCTCGTCCTTCTCAAAGTGCATGTTCAGGGCGTCGTAGTACTTCTGGATGGCGTCGATGAGCACGGGCAGTCCAGGGGAGGGGGCGTACTCCAGCACCGGCTGCTGGAAATTGCGGACCGCCTCAAAGTACTGGGGCGGCGTTTCAATATCCGGCTGGCCAATGTTCAGGTGGTAGATCTTCTTGCCCGCGGCCTCGGCGGCCACAGCGTAGGGATGGAACTTCCGCATGGGGGAAAGTCCGCATTTTTTCACCTTGCTGGAAAATTTCATGGCAGTGTCCTCACTTTTTACTATATTCGCTGGAAAACAGAGGCGCCGCGCCTCGCAGTTTGGTACTATTGTAGTATAACCCGGGGAGGATGTCAAGAGAGCCGGGCCCCTTTTCCGGGAGAAAACGCCCCGCTGCCCGGCGGGCCCCCCCAAACCTTGACAAGCGGGCGGCGCCATGGTAACATACTTCTTAAAATGGGATAGTAGGAGGCTCCGCCATGGCAAAAGCGATTGTCAACGCCAACCGGTCCAAGGGCACGATCAATAGAAACATCTACGGCCACTTCTCCGAGCACCTGGGCCGCTGCATCTACGACGGCATCTTCGTGGGGGAGGATTCCCCCATCCCCAACGTCAGGGGTATGCGCTCCGACGTGACGGCGGCCCTGCGGGCCATGGGCATCCCCCTGCTGCGCTGGCCGGGGGGCTGCTTTGCCGACACCTACCACTGGAAGGACGGCGTGGGGCCCCGGGAGGCCCGGAAAAAAATTGTCAACACCAACTGGGGCGGCGTCACCGAGGACAACTCCTTCGGCACCCACGAGTTTATGGAGCTTTGTACCCAGCTGGGGTGCGAAGCCTACCTCTCCGGCAACGTGGGCAGCGGCACGGTCCAGGAGTTTTCCGACTGGGTGGAGTACTGCAACATGGGCGGCCAGTCCCCCATGGCGGACTGGCGGCGCCTGAATGGCCGGGAGGAGCCCTGGAACGTCCGCTACTGGGGCATCGGCAATGAGGCCTGGGGCTGCGGCGGCGGGATGCGCCCGGAATTCTACGCCGGCCTCTGCCGCCAGTACGCCACCTACCTGCGCCCCTACAGCCGGGAGTGCCCCCTCTATAAAATCGCCTCCGGGGCCAATGTGGACGACTACCAGTGGACCCGGGTGGTGATGGAACAGGCGGGGGAGTTCGTGGACGCCCTCAGCCTCCACTACTACACCCTGGCAGGCGGCTGGTACCGCCGGGGCGGGGCCGCGGACTTTACCCGGGAGGAGTACTTCTCCACCCTCTTCCAGACCCTGCGCATGGACGGGCTGATTGAAAACCACACCCGCATTATCCGCCAGTTCCAGGGGAACCGGTCCGTGGGCCTGGCGGTGGACGAGTGGGGGAACTGGTTCGACGTGGAGCCCGGCACCAACCCCGGGTTCCTCTACCAGCAGAACACCATGCGGGACGCCTTGGTGGCGGCGGTGAACCTGAACATCTTCAACAACCACTGTGACAGCGTGGTCATGGCCAACCTGGCCCAGACGGTGAACGTGCTCCAGGCGGTGATCCTCACCGAGGGGCCGAAGATGCTGCTGACTCCCACCTACCACGTCTTTGAGATGTACAAGAACCATCAGAACGCCCGGCAGCTGGAGAGCTACATAGAGACCCGCCTCATTGGGCCGGAGGAGTGTCAGGTCCCCAACCTCCACCTCTCCGCCAGCCAGGGGGCGGACGGCTCTCTGCTCATCACCGCCGCCAACCTGGACGACGCACAGGCCGCGCCCCTGGATGTGACCCTCGCGGGCCTGGGCCCGGCGGAGGCCGTCTCCGGACGGGTGCTGGCCGGGGCGCGGGACGCCCACAACACCTTCAGCGCCCCGGAGACGGTGAAGCCCGCCCCCCTGGCGGGGGTGGAGCGCGCTGGGGACGGGTTCCGGGCCCTGCTGCCGCCCTGCTGCGTGGCAGCCTTTACCGTGACAACCGGCTGATGAGCCAATACAGGAGGGAGACAGCATGGAGCGTCAGGAAATTTTGAGAAAACTCCCCAAGGTGGACCAGCTTCTGGCTCATAAGTCCCTAGCCGGGCTGGACCTTCCGGCCCCCCTGGTCCGGGACGCCGTACGCCTGGAGGTGGAGCGCCTCCGCCAGAAGGTCCTCTCCGGGGACCTGGAGGAGCTCCCCGGGGAGGACGCGGTGGTCCGCTCCGCCCTGGACCGGGCCCGGCGGGCCGCTCTGCCTGGACTGCGCCCGGTGGTCAACGGCACCGGCGTGGCCCTGCACACCAACCTGGGCCGGGCGCGCCTGTCCCGGCGGGCGGTGGAGGCTGCCGCCGCCGTGGCCGGGGGGTACTCCACCCTGGAGTACGACGTGGAAAACGGCTGCCGGGGCTCCCGGCAC
>CATIYU010000281.1 GCA_949739085.1 uncultured Eubacteriales bacterium
CCAGCTGGCCCATCTCGTTCTTGGAGGTGTAGGTCAAATCCAGCTGGAGCTTCCCATCCTTGAGGGGCCGGGCGCTGTTGGTGATGGTCAGAATGGGCTTGACAACATAGCCCATCACGTAGAAGGCCAGACTCAGCATACAGATGAGGGCCAGGGACAGGCACACGGCGGCGGTCAGGTGCATCAGGAAGGCCACCTGCTCCATGCGCTCCGCAGCCGCGTTGCTCATGGCGGTGCCCTCGTCCACCACCTGGTCCAGCAGGCCCACCAGGGTGGTCAGATTGGTGCTGATGGTGTCCTGGAAATAATTCTGGGCCTGCGTTAGGTTGGTGCCGCCCAGGCCGAGGACATAGGTGGCGGACTCGTGGAGCTCCTTGTGGAGGGGCTCCAGCTGCCGGCGGAGATCGTTGATCTTCTGGTTATCCGTGGAAAATTCGGTGTCGTAGAGCCACTGGCCCAGGACGCACTTGGTGTAGTCGGTGCTGCCGGTGAACTCCGTACCGGCGTAAAGGGCATTGCTGAGGTTTGTGGCCCACTTGTAATGGGCGGTCTCCGCGTGCTGGCTCTTATCCAGCAGATCGTTGGCCCTGGCGGCGGCCTCCTGCGCGTTTTGGAGGCGGAAGGTGTTGAACGTAACCACAAAGCTGAATAACAGGACGGAAGCCAGCGCCGCAGCCACCCGAATCCATACAGAGCGTTTAATGCTTGTTCCCATAGAAACACAACCTCTCTTAAAAAATTCCCAAATTCGCGGGCTCTCTCTATGCCGTACTAGTATATCATATTCCAGGAGACTTTTTCAATACAAACTTTTGCGGTTTGCGAGAAAGTAAACATGACCCGGCGGGGCGCGGATTTGCAGGAAGGATTTGTCTATTCTGCCCCTTGCGGCAAGTCCGAAATCGTACTATACTGTGAGTACGAAATCGGACTAAGGAGGCCTGCGCCATGCCGCTCTCGCCGGAGATGAGACACTGCAACCGCTTGTACAAGGAGATGGAGGACCTCTACCGGGAGGCGGACCGGTGGGCCGGACTGTCGGACAGCGCCTTTGTGATCCTCTACCAGCTGCTGGACATGGGAGACGGGTGCCTCCAGCGGGATATCTGCGCGGAGGCGTTTGTCAGCAAGCAGACGGTCAACTCCTCCATCCGCGCCCTGGAGAAGCAGGGGATTATCCGCCTGCGTCCCGGGCGGGGCCGGGAGGTGCACCTCCATCTCACGGAGAAGGGGCGGATGCTGGCGGAGGAAAGGATCCTGCCGGTCATGGAGGAGGAGAACCAGTCCCTGGCGGAGCTGGGGGCGGACGCGGCGCGGCTGATCGCCCTCCAGCAGCGGCACCTGGAGATCTTCCGGCGGCGGATCCGGGCGCTGACGGCGGGGCCGTCCGATGGGGCATAACCATCTACAAGGAGTATTTTTTTGTATGAAAATTCAGCTTTCTGAACACTTTACCTATCCAAAGCTGCTGCGCTTTGTGTTTCCGTCGGTGGTGATGATGATCTTTACCTCCATCTACGGCGTGGTGGACGGGCTGTTTATCTCCAACTTCGTGGGAAAGACCGCCTTTGCCGCCGTCAACCTCATCTACCCCTATCTGATGCTGCTGGGGTGTCTGGGGTTCGTGGTGGGCACCGGGGGCAGCGCCCTGGTGTCCAAAACCATGGGCGAGGGGGACAGCCGCCGGGCCAACCAGTATTTCTCCATGCTCGTCTGGGTGACGGCCATTGCCGGGATCGCCGTGTCGGCGGCGGGGTTTCTCACCCTGCGGCCGGTGTCCATCCTCCTGGGGGCCCAGGGGGATATGGTGGACCAGTGCGTGCTCTACGGCGGGATCATCATGTCCGCCCAGACCGCCTTTATCCTCCAGAACGCCTTCCAGAGCTTCTTTGTCACGGCGGAGCGGCCCCAGCTGGGGCTGGCGGTGTCGGTTGCCGCCGGGGTGACGAATATCGTCCTGGACGCCCTGCTTGTGGGGGCCCTGCGCTGGGGGCTGGCGGGCGCGGCGGCGGCTACCGCCCTCAGCGAGGTGGTGGGCGGCGTGGTTCCCCTGATCTACTTTCTCTGCCCCAACAGCACCCGCCTGCGGCTGACAAGGGCCCGGGTGGATGTCCGGGCGCTCTGGCGGGTGCTGACCAACGGCTCCTCGGAGCTGATGACCAATGTGTCCATGTCCCTGGTGAACATGCTCTACAACCTCCAGCTGGTGCGTCTGGCGGGGGAGGACGGCATCGCGGCCTACGGTGTGATTATGTACGTCAACTTCGTCTTTGCCGCCATCTTCCTGGGCTACGCCGTGGGCAGCGCGCCCATCACCAGCTACCACTACGGCGCGGAGCACCACGGCGAGCTGAAAAACCTCCTGGGAAAGAGCCTGCGGCTGGTGGCTGCTGCCGGAGCGGCCATGCTGGTCATCGCCTATACCGCCGCGCCGGCGCTGTCCGGGGTGTTCGTGGGCTATGACCAGGGCCTGCGGGAGATGACCCGCCGGGCGATGCAGCTCTATGCCGTCTCCTATCTGCTGGCGGGGTTCAACATCTTCGCCTCCTCCTTCTTCACCGCCCTCAACGACGGGCCGGTGTCGGCGGCTCTCGCCTTTCTGCGGACTCTGGTGTTCCAGACCTCGGCGGTGCTGCTCCTGCCCCTGGTGCTGGAGCTGGACGGGGTGTGGCTGGCTATTACCGTGGCGGAGGCCCTGGCTCTGGCGGTGTCCGTGGGGTTTCTGGTGGGGAAGCGGAAGATTTATCACTACGCGTAAATTTTTCAGGGCCGCTGGGAACAGCGGCCTTTCTTTTTGTTGCGGTTTTTGTCAAACCGTGGTAAAATAGCTGTGCTGCCCCACCCCATACTGGCAACAGAAAGGG
>CATIYU010000282.1 GCA_949739085.1 uncultured Eubacteriales bacterium
GACAACAACCACCCCTCCTACGTGCTGCTGCCTCTGGTACCCTACACGCCGGAGGAGAACTGGGTCTAGCCCTTTTCCGACTTCGACGAGATTGAAGTGGAGGACTGACGCATCCCCTGTCCCCGCCCGGAAGGGCGGGGACGCCCCTATCTGCTGCTGTGATTGAGGAGACGCGAAATGTACAGCTTTGACCAAAAACTGGACCGCAGAGGTTTCAGCAAAAAGTGGGATAACAGACTCTATCCGGTTGACGGGGAGAAGCCGCTCTGCCCTATGTGGATCGCGGATATGGATTTTGCCGTTCCGGACTGTGTGCTTGATGCTATCCGGAGCCGGTTGGAGCATCCCACGCTGGGCTACTGCGGCCTGGACCCCCGGTTCGCGCAGTCCGCAGCCGATTGGGCCCGGACGCGCTGGGGTGCATTGGATGTCAGACCTGAGTATATAGGGTACCAAAACTCCGCTATGGGAGGCGTCGTAGCCGCCCTGAAGACCTTCACCAAACCGGGCGCCCCAGTGCTGGTCCCCCTGCCCAGCTACACCGGCTTTACCTACGCCATCGCCCATGCGGGCCGCCGCATGGTGGGCAGTCCTCTGGTCCGGGATCAAGAGGGTATCTTCCGGATGGATCTGGAAGATATGGAACGGAAGATTGCGGAGGAGCATATCAAATGTATGATTATCTGCTCCCCGCACAATCCCACCGGGCGGGTGTGGAGCCGGCAGGAGCTGAAACAGCTGGGCGCGCTGTGCGAACGTTATGCGGTATCTGTGATTTCTGACGAGGTGTGGGCGGATTTTGTATTCAAGCCGGCCCAGTATCTGCCCGCCGCCGCTGCCTGCGAGTATCTCCGCCGCAACACGGTGATCGTCTGCGGAGCCTCGAAGACATTTAACCTGTCCGGCCTGCATACCGCCTACAGTATCGTGTACGACGGCGATCTGCGCCGCCGCTACCAGAAAAAGGCTTCGGAGAGCCACTACAATTCGCCCAATACCCTGTCGGCGGCGGCGCTGATTGGCGCCTACAGCGGAGGCCATCAGTATGTGGATGAATTGACGGCCTATATCCGAAGAAATATGGGGATTGCCCACGCGTTCATCAGCCAGGAGGTTCCCGCCGTAAAAAGCTATCTGCCAGAGGGGACCTATAATATGTGGCTTGACTTTACAGGAACCGGGTACACTCAGGAGGAAAATATCCGCCGGTTAGGACAGCAGGGATTGATCATCAGTCCGGGAAGTGACTTTAACTCCACAGGCTGGTTCCGTATCAACCTGGCGGCCCCGAAAGCCCAGGTCGAATGGGGGCTTGAAGCGTTGAAATCAGCACTGTTGTGAAAAGATCTCACTGAAGTAGCTGTCCCGGACGGTCTCCGTCATCTCCCGCTAGGTTCCTGGATGTCAAAGAGATTAAATCCAGCGAAAACTGCAAAACCCCGCAGGAATTTTAAAATTCCTGCGGGGTTTGGAGCTAGTGGGGTGACTCGAACACCTGACCTGCTGATTACGAATCAGCTGCTCTACCGACTGAGCTACACTAGCGTATTCTCCGCCGCGCACCTGGCGTAAGAGCTTTAGCGCAATTACTATACCACAACTTCCGGCATCCGTCAAGCCGCAAATTTTGCCCTTCCCTTTGAGAAAGAATACAGCGGGACAATTTCTGCTGAAATAGTCCCGCTGTGATTTATAGGGATTTTTGGCGCTTTTGAGCAAAGAACCAAGCCAAAATAACACAGATTATCACTCCAACCCCGTATGGGATGCACAGCAGGAAAGCGGTGCCGGCCGGAGCGCTGCATCCGCCGTACTGTCCGCACCACTGAAGCGTGCAGTAGTTATACGCGACTGCGGCGCACATAACATTTGAAAGCAGAACTGCAAGCGCGGCAAAAAGACAGGTCAGGCCCTTGTATTTCTTCATCGCAAATACCTCCTGAATTTATTTTCGTTTAAAGATCAGGATAATTCCCAGCAGCATGAGCAGCACAAACAGAGTAATGAGGATCCCTGTTCCATTCAGAGTAATCATTGACGACTCATTGATCTGGTCAACAGACGATGGGCGTAAGATTGTCAAAACCCCAAACAGAATAAGGCAGGCGGCGCCCATGAAACAGAGGCAGATGCCAAGCTTGCTCTCTCCTGGCGTATGGGGCGCTTGAGGCGCCTCCTTCTGCGGTGTATCACCGGGTGTGCCTGCAAGCTGGTTCCCGGTAAGCTCGTCTATTGTGATGTGGAAGCAGTCGCTCAAAGCCTTCAGCTTATCTAATTCTGGCGTGGACAGCCCTCCCTCCCATTTTGATACCGCCTGCCTCGAAACACCGATTTTCTCCGCAAGCTGTTCCTGTGACATCCCGCTTTTTCGCCGGAGCGCATATATTTTTTCAGACAACATCCGCTTTACCTCCCTGCCGGCATAATACCGCAATTTCCCGTGGCACGCTATCAACTGCCCCTGAAATGTCCGCAACCAGTGGTTGCGTTTTCTGAAATTGTCATAAATCATCTTATAATATTCTCCCGCCTATTGCAAGGACGGGTGATGGCGGAATGGTATGTTTCATTCTTATACCCCGGCGGCGTCTGTTTTAAAAGGGGTGTTCCGCCCCCGGTTCGAGGAAAATTTTAAAGGAAAAGACGCAAAAGGGTATAGCCAAGGGGCGGATATTGTAGTATAATCTGTTTTGCGCGTGGGCGGCGGGGAGGGCCCCATACCTCCTAGCGGGCCGCGCCCGGCGTTCTGCCGCCCGGCTTTCGCGCGAAAACAGATTCAGGAGGTACTACGAGCATGAACATCCACAAGCTGCCGGCCCTGCTGCTGGCGCTGGTCCTGGCCCTGAGCCTGACCGTGACCGCCCTGGCGGCGGAGGAGGGGACCGGCTATACGGACGTGGCCGGAACCTGGTCCGAGGCGTATGTCGCCCGGGTCGCGGACCTCATCGACGGCC
>CATIYU010000283.1 GCA_949739085.1 uncultured Eubacteriales bacterium
GACAGTGACAATCTCTGCGGCCCCCAAAGCCTGGGCGGCGGCCCGGGCGGTGCGGCTGGTACCGCCGGAGCCCAGGATAGCCACTTTTTTTCCCACCATATCCACCCCTGCCCGGCGGGCCAGATAGATGAGGCCGTCCAGGTCCGTATTGTACCCCCAGAGCAGCCCGCCCCGGTTCACCACCGTGTTTACCGCGCCAATCTCCCTGGCGGCATCGTCTACCTGATCGCAGAGGGGAATCACGGTCCGCTTATAGGGGATGGTGACATTGAGCCCCTTGAAGTCCCGCCGCCGGAACAGGGCCTCCACCTCCTCAGGGGGCGTGGGCAGCAGCTGGTAGTTGTAGCCCGCTAGGGCCCTGTGAATCTGGGGAGAAAAGCTGTGGCCCAGCTTCTCCCCGAGAAGTCCGTACTCCATGGCCCCGCCCCCTTACGAAATTTCCTGGTAGGCCCCCAGGAAGGTGAAGAAGTCCTCCTTCTCCAGCTGGCTGAGGATCGTCTGGGCATCCCGGCTGCGCACGGAGGCGTCCACGTCGAAATAGAAGCGGAACTCAAAGTCCTTCCCGGGGATGGGGCGGCTCTCCAGCTTGCTGATGTTCATTCCCCGGGTGGCGAACTTGGCCAGAAGGCTATAGAGGGAGCCGGGCCGGTGGCTGGCGGAGGCCACAAAGGTCATCCGGCTGGCCCCCTCGAAGATCTCCAGATCCTTGGAGATGCAGATAAAACGGGTGTAGTTGTGGTCCGTGTTGGAGACCCGCTGGGAGAGGACCTCCAGACCGTAGAGCCCGGCGCAGTCCTCAGAGGCGATGGCGGCCACATCCTCCCGACCGCTCTCGGAGACATACTTGGCGGCGGCGGCGTTGTTGCTGAATACGACCGGCTTCGCGCCGCTGCTCTTGAGGAACTCGCTGCACTGGTCCAGGGCCTGCTCGTGGGCCACGACCTCCTTCACGTCCCCCAGCTTCACCCCGGGCCGGGCCAACAGGCAGTGCTCAATCTTCAGCCGCAGGCTCCGGACAATCATACAGCGGTATTGCTCCATCAGGTCATAGACTTCGGTGACAGACCCGGCGGAGGAGTTCTCAATGGGCAGGATACCGTAGCGGCACATGCCGGTCTCTACCGCCCGGAACACCCCCTCGAACCGGTTGCAGTACATAATTTGGGGCAGGGAGAAGAGCTTGCAGCAGGCCAGCTGGGAGTAGGCTCCCTCCACGCCCTGGCAGGCCACCACCGCCCGGCTGGGGAACGCGCCCGCCTCCGCCGCCTGGATTTTCCGGCACAGAGGGGAATCTGCGGTGGAGAGGCGGTTTTCCTGGTAGTCCCGGCTCAGCTCCAGCAGGGTGCTGTAGAGGATTTTCGTGTACTCCTCCAGCTCCGGCCCGCACAGGCCCGTAACCCGGTAGAGGATATCCCTCTCCCGCCCGGCGGCATAGACGGGGGTTCCGTGCTCCTTTTTGTAGTCCGCCACCTCTCTCACCGTCTCCATGCGCCGCTTGAAGAGCTCCGCTAGCTGTCCGTCAATCTGATCCAGGCGGTCCCGGTAGTCTTGCAGTTCCATTTTATCGTATCCTCCCGCGTTTTTTAATATTTTCAGCTGTTTTCCAGCAGCATGTCCAGCAGGGTCAGGGCCGTCACCGCCTCTGCCACAGGCACGGCCCGGGGCACGATACAGGGGTCGTGCCGGCCCTTTACATTCAAAATTTCCGTTTTACCCGTGGACAGGCGCAGGGTCTCCTGGGCGGCGGCGATGGA
>CATIYU010000284.1 GCA_949739085.1 uncultured Eubacteriales bacterium
CCGCCGATGGCGGCGGAGAGGGTCCGGGGCGCGGCGGCGCCGTCCGGCCCCGCCAGGAACCGGCGGCTCCATTCGGGGAGGTAGGGGAATTTCTCCTCCCGGTAGTCCAGCAGGGACCCCTGGGCGGGGTGGAACCCGGCGTTCAGCCAGTGGCGGAAGAATGGCCGGTAGGAGATGTCCGGCCTGCCGGCGGGTACGGGGGCGGTTTTGTCCTCCTCCCGCCAGCGCTGAACCGCCTGCTCCCGGAAGATGTGCTCCACACGCCGGACCACCCGCTGTGCGCCAGGTACGCCGGGGTTCTCCTGGTAGAAGGCCAGAAGCCGTTGGAGGAAGGTCTCCCCCCTGGTGTTGGAGAGCCAGAAGCCGAACCGGAGAAGCTGCTCCTCCACGAACCGGCGGCTGCGCAGGGCCCTCTGGAAATCCTCCCGGGCGAAGAAAACTGCGGACTCCTCCGCCTCCCGCTCCGGGTTCTGCGTCACCCGGGCGAGATATTCGTCGTGGGCCTGGTTGAGAAGGAGGAAATTTTCCGCCTCCTCCGCCTCAATGCCCGCAATCCGCTCCATCACCAGGGACCGCAGGCCGCTGTAGAGCACCTGGGACCGCCCGAAGAGGGCGCTCTTGAGGCTCAGCGCGGTCCAAAGGGCGCGGAAGAGCTCCTCCGGCAAGTCTATGCGCCGGAAGAACTGCTCCAGAAGCCGCACGCCCGCCGGATGGCGCTCCACATCGTTCCACTGCCGCTGGGAGCATCTGTCGTGGAGGTAGGCCATGGCGTAGCGGCCCATGATATGGTTCGCCTCCTCCAGGGCCTGGTCGTTCCAGCCGCTGTTCTCCGCCAGGAACTGGAGGCGGTTATACTCAAAAAAGCTGATGAACATCGCCAGCTCATTTCCCTGTAGCCGCCGGGGCGCGGGGCCTCTCCCCGCCGCCTGGAGCACAGCCTCCACGCCGCCAAAGGCCGCGCCCTGCATGAGGCGCCTGCCGTCCTCCCCGCTGGTGAACTGGTAGGCGATGGAGAGCCAGGTCAGAAATTCCCGGCTGGGCGTCCCCGCCTCCACTATTTCCAGCAGCAGAGTGGTAAAATCCGGACTCCGGGCCACGTCCAGGAAGGGCCTGGAGGTGAAGTAATCCATCCACGCCTTGGCATTTTTCCGCTGCCCGCCGGTGTAGAGCGCCCGAAGGGCCCGGACTGCCTCGTGGTCCTGGAGGGGGTTGGCCGCAACGCCGGGTTCCTCCAGCCGCAGCTCCCAGCCCCCGGACTCCGGGCTCTCCCCGGCCTGCGGCTGGGGCGCGGGCTCCTGCTCCCCCCGCGTATAGGCCAGGGCCCGCTGGTACGCCTCCCGCAGGCGCAAGAAGCCCGCCGGGTCCTCCTCCGGATGATACCTGCGGGAGAGCCGGGCGTAGGCCCCTCTGACGGCGGCCTCGTCCCGGGTGGGTTCCAGCTCCAAGATATTCCAAAATGTCTCCATAACGATCCTCCCTATTGGTTGTTGCCGTTGTCCGTCCAGATCCCGCCGGGCAGGGGGCCGGCGGCCTGTTCCTCCAGACGCCCCAGCCGGGCCTCCATCTGCCGCCGGGCCTTCTCCCGCTGAATGGGCCCCTGCTCCCGGGCCGCCCGGTACCAGCTGATCAGCGCAGAGACCTCCTCCCGCCGCCTCCCGGCTGTCTGACTGTGGAGACGAAGGGCCCGCTCCAGGAGAAGCCGCTCCGCCATGGACCCCTGGGCGGCCAGCCGGATACCCGCCATCTCCTCCCGGGCCTTCTCCAGCTCCGCCTCGCTGAGCTGAAGCCGGGGGTTGAGGATGAGGCGGTCCCGGCAGTCCCCGCCGCTGCTGCGGGCGCTGACGTGGAGGACGCCGTTGATATCATATGTAAAGGTGACCTCCGCGTACTGCCGCCCCGCCGGGCCCGGGGGCACCTGCACCTCGATCTCCCCCAGCTTCAGGTTCTCCGAGGCGTAATAGCCCTCCCCCTGGTAGATCTCAAACCGCAGGGCCCTCTGGTTGTCGGAGAGGGTGTAGAACGTCCCCTGGTGGCTGGCGGGCAGCATACTGCTGCGCTGGATGAGAAAGGCCATGTGGGGCGTCTTGTCCTGATTGCTGTCGTAGGTGGCCACGCCCAGCGAGAAGGGGCACACGTCCGTCATCACCAGCTCCTGCAGGTCCTCCGCCCGGCTCTTGACCCCCGCGCAGAGGCCCACTCCCAGGGCCACCGTCTCGTCCGGCCGCTCCATCACCGCCGGACGGCGGCCAAAGAGCTCCTCCAGGAAGCTGGCGAACACCTCCATCTGGGCGGAGCCGCCCACCAGGACCACCTCGCTGATTTTGCCGCCCCGCTCCCGGTTCTTCATCGCCTGGCCGATTACCTCCCGGACCCGCCGGAATACCGGCCCGCAGAGCTCCCGCAGTAGCTCGTTGGTCAGCAGCAGGGTGTGCTGCCGCCCCGCCCACTCCAGGGCCAGCAGGGCGGCGGGCGCGGTGGACAGAGCCCGCTTGGCGGTCTCCGCCTGGCGAAGGAGGGAGGCCAGGGCGGCGCTGTCCAGGTCCTCCTGGCGGATGCCGTTCCGCTGGCAGAAGCAGGCGGTAATCGCCTGGTCCACGTCGCCACCCCCCAGGTGGTTGTCCCCGGCGATGGCGGTAATCTCCACGATGTTCTCAAAGCACTCCACGATGCTCACGTCCAGGGTGCCGCCGCCGAAATCAATTATCATCATCTGGCAGTCCCCGGTCCCGGCACAGCGGCGGTGGTACAGCGCGGCGGCGGAGGGCTCGTTAATGAGCCGCTCCACCCGGAGTCCCGCCAGCTGGGCCGCCAGCTTGGTGGCACAGCGCTGGTTGTCGTTAAAATAGGCCGGGACGCTGATGACCGCCTCCTCCACCGGCTCGCCCAAGTACCGCTCCGCGTCGCGAACCAGCTGCCGGAGGACCAGGGCGGAGAGCTCCTCCGGCTTGAA
>CATIYU010000285.1 GCA_949739085.1 uncultured Eubacteriales bacterium
CCGTTTTTCCAGGTCTCACAGGATTCGGGATACCACGCGCCGCCCTCCGCCTGGGTAGTGATGCGGGCCTGGAGAATCTCCTGAACCGCCGTAATGTCCTCCAGAGTGGCGTCCTCGGAGAGCTTCACCATCCCCACGGCGACGTTGGCGGTGGTGATCATGGTCTCCTGGAGATAGATCTCCTCCACAGCCGCAATCTCAGAGAGGCCGGGATAGTAGGTCTCCAGCAGCTCCCCCTCAATGACCATCATGGCATCCAGACCCTCATATTTGGCCTGAAGCGTGGCATAGAAGTCCTTCAGCGGGGAGGCTTCCTCTCCGTCCGCTCCAGGCTGCGGATCCTCCGTGCCGGGTTGATCGTCCTTCTCCTCCGGGGCCTCCGGCTGGTCATCCTTGGGCTGCTCCGGCTCGCTGGGCTGGACGGTTCCCTGCTGGCTGTCGTCCGGTGTATCGTCCTTCTTGCTTCCGCAGGCCGCAAGGCCCAGCAGCAGGCTCAGACTCAGGGCCATCGCAAGGCCCATCCAAAGCTTTCTGTTCTTTTTCATGTGTTGTTTCCTCCAAAAATTTCATTGATATGTTTTATTTACTGCGCCAAAAACACGGCGTCCGCATCCTTGACGAAGTTTTCGACGCTGTAGCAGACAAAGATCAAGTCCATTCCGTTGTCCTGGGCGTACTGCGCTGCGCTGGTGCGGAAGTACCGCAGGTCCAACAGGTGGATCTCTCTAAAATACTGGCTCAAAAAGGGCGCGAGGCTGTCACTGTAGCTGTCCCGGACCAGCAGGAGCTTCTTATCCGTGGCGGCTTCCGGATTTCGGACGATGCGCAGAGGCGCGATACCTCCCAAGAAGGAGGAGTACTGGTCCTTCTCATCCAGAAAGCTGTCCACATAGAGCCCGCCGGTGGTTTCTCTGTAGACATCCTCCACCGTGACGCCCTCCCCGGAGACATACCGCTTGATGGTGTCCGGCGGGAGCCAGTGGACACCGGAGGTGGAGTACAGCGTGCCGTAAAAATCCTCCGACACCGTCTCCCCCTCCCCCAGCGGCGCGGGGCTCTCCCCCATGGCCTCCATGAGGGCGGCGTAGCCGTAGTAGGCCCCCAGGCTGGTCCAGTGGTGGTCTGTGCGGTAGTAGATGGGCTCGTCCGCGTGCTCCGTCAGAGCTCCGGCGATGTCCGCCCAGACAAGGCCGGGAACCGCCTTCGCTTTCTCCAGATATGCCCGCTGGCCGAAGCTCTCCGCTCCCGTTGGGAGCCGGTCCCTCCAGACCTCTGCCGCCGTGGGGATCAGCCCCAGGTACACCGGCAGCTCGGTTTTTTCCCCCAGACGGCGGAGAAAGTCCAAATTCTGCTCCGCCCGGTCCGCCGTCTCCACCTTGCTGATGAGGGTGTCCCCGCAGAGATAGACGTTGTGGAACTCCCGCTTCCCCAGCAGGTATTCATACCGGGTTTTCAGTCCCATCCACCCGTCCCGCAGAGGGAACTGGTCGGACAAATACTCCTCCAGCTTGGCGGTGTAGCTCCCGTCCGCCAGGGCGGACCAGCGAAGGACCGGGAACTGGGCCAGGGTCCGGTTTTCTGTCTGGGAGAACTCCCGATCCGGCAGAAACACATGGAGCAGGCCGAAGAGCGCGATAAATCCACAGAACAGAGCGGCTGTGATTTTCTGGGAAGTCTTTGACATTCTTCCGCCTCCTCTCAAAATCTAAAGTACAAAAAGGGATTATAGCTGGCATCCACCAGGGAGGCGGTACACAGTACCAGCCCGCCCAGCACCAGCGCCGGACCCAGAACCGCCCGGGCCCGCTCCCCCAGTTTCCCCCACAGGGATTTCGCCAGAGGCGTGGAGGCGAGCGTCAGGATGACCAGCACCGGCAGATAGCTCCACAGATGGTAGCCGTCTCCGGGCCGGTAGAGTTCCGCTCCGCCCAGGAGCGTCTGGAAATAGACTGCCAGCCGTCCCATATTCTCCACGGAGAACAAGACCCAGCCGCCCAAGACGATCAGCATTGCGTAGACATGGCGTAAAACCCCGGGGGCTCTCTCCAGTATAGAACCGAGGAAGAGCTTCTCCGCCAGCATCCACAGGGCATAGTACAGTCCCCAGAGGAGAAAATTCCATCCCGCCCCGTGCCAAATGCCGGTCAGGAGCCAGACGATCAGGATATTCCGTATCCACTTCCCCTTGGAAACCCGGTTTCCCCCCAGCGGGAAGTAGACGTATTCCCGGAACCAGCTGGTCAGAGAGATATGCCACCGCTTCCAGAACTCCGTCACCGACCGGGAGATATAGGGGTACTGGAAGTTCTCCGGAAACTCGAAGCCGAACATCCGCCCCAGGCCCACCGCCATGTCACTGTACCCGGAGAAGTCGAAGTAGATCTGAAAGGCGTTGGCCAGTATCCCCAGCCAGGCCCCCGCCGCCGTCAGGTTTCCGTCTGTCAACGCCTGGTCCCACAGAGGACCTATGGCGTTGGCCAGCAGGACCTTCTTCCCGAGGCCCACTGTAAAGCGCTGCACCCCGGAGACGAACTTCTCCAGATTCTCACTTCTGCCCGCCAGCTGGTCCGCCACTGTGCTGTAGCGGACGATGGGGCCGGCAATCAGCTGCGGAAAGAGGGTGACATAGGTTCCGAAGGAGATCAGGTTCCGCTGGGGCGGAGCCGCGCGGCGGTAGACGTCGATGGTGTAGCTCATGGTCTGGAAGGTATAGAAGCTGACCCCGATGGGCAGAGGCAGTCCCAAAACCGGCAGCGAAAGCCCTGTAAAGGAATTTATGTTTACCGCAATGAAATCCCAATACTTAAAGAAGATTAAAATCCCCAGATTGCACACTACTGAGGAGGCCCCCGCTCCCCTGGCCCACCGATCCCGGTCCCGCCAGCGCTCTACCAGCAGCCCGTGGGTGTAGTCCACAAAGATGGAGAGCACCATCACAAAGATGTACA
>CATIYU010000286.1 GCA_949739085.1 uncultured Eubacteriales bacterium
AGGCATTCCCTCTCGTGTTTTGTGGTTGGTCGCACTTCCACTATAACACTTGAGGCTATGCCTTCTTTTTTGTCATTTTTCAGATTTGCTCATTTATAGAAATATATCTAAAAGGAGGTCAATATGTCAATCTATGTAGATGGAATCAAAGTAGCGGGGTTCGCGGGGCGGCGTGGCCCGGCAGGACCGCAGGGAGAACCCGGAGTGGACGGCCCGCCCGGCGTACAGGGTCCCCCCGGTGCGGACGGCCTCACGCCCCATATCGGGGCCAACGGGAACTGGTGGCTGGGCGAGACCGATACCGGCGTGTCCGCTGCTGGCGGCGGCGGTACGGGCGGTGTAACCAGCTTCAACGGGCGGTCCGGTGAGGTGGTCCCGCAGGCGGGTGACTATACGGCGGAGATGGTTGGCGCACTGCCCGCCAGCACGGAACTCCCGGTTGTACCGGAATGGGCGATGCAGTCCGAGCCGCCCCGGTACACGGCGGCGGACGTTGGCGCGGCCACCATGGAAGAAGTGAACGCGGCCATTCAGGAGGCCATGTCGGGCCTGCATACCATCGCGCTGGCGGCGTCCCCGCCCGAGGGCGGCAGCGTAACGGGTGGCGGGGTGGCGGCGGAGGGCATGACGGTTACCGTCAGCGCGGAACCGGCGGACCAGTACCACCAGTTTGCGCAGTGGCAGGAGGGTGGTGAGGTGGTCGGCATGGAGGCGGCGTATTCCTTCCCCGTGTCCGGGGACCGGGCCCTGACGGCGGTATTCACGGATAAACGGGGGTCCCGGCTTCCGGAGGGATATACGGAGGTGGAGTATATTGAATCCTTTGGCTCCCAGGCCATTGATTCTGGGCAGAGGCTGGTATCCAATCTAAAGATCGTTATGGATATCTGGCCGGAGATCGACGCCACCTTGCGGAGTCTTTTCCGTTCCAGTAAAAAAATATATGTCAGCCCCAGCGACTATTACAATGTATGCGCCGTGAGCGCCTATAATAACGCCGGCTATAATGTGGCAAGAATGGAGTTTGAACGGTACAAAGTTAACGCCGCCACCCACACCGTGGTATTCCAGAGGTTTGCCTCCGGCAGGATGACAGTCGTGGTGGACGGCCTCAATAAGACGGTTTCTCTCAATGAAGAAAGCGCGGCTCTTACCGGCGCAACAAACTTTGACTCCGCCCTTGACCCCATTGCCTTGTTAGGCAGTACTCCCACATCAAAGACGAACGGAACCATTGGCAAGCTGTATTCCTGCCAGATGTACGTAGGCGGGGAGGCGGTACGGGATTTCGTGCCCTGCGTCCGGCAGGAGGACAGCGCCGTGGGCCTGTACGACCTGGTGGGAGGGCAGTTCTACCCCAACAGCACCAACACCGGCGAATTTACCGCCGGACCAGCGGTATAAAAAAGAACCGCCCCCCAGCGGGAGCGGCGGAATTTGACAAAACACAGTGTATCGCGTATAATGAACGCGCCTCGCAAGAGGCTGGAAGGACACTGTTACATATAGGCGGTTAGCCACTCCCTTGCGAAAGGGGGTGAGGGCTGATGTGGAAAGCGCGGGTTCTCCAGGCATTGCGCATAGTATTGTGCGTGCTGTGGGTTCTGTACTTATTGACCACAAAAGCATGTTGACCGCTCGGCTAGGCCCCGGACGGTCAACGTAAGCTTCGCTTATTTTGGTGTGACGGGCTAACCGCAGTAACAGTGCCCTTCTGTTGTTTATTATATGACCCTGCCGCCGTTTTGTCAAGAGGATGAAGCGGCGGCAAATTATATCAAAAGGAGAAAAGGACATGCGCTATCAGATTTGGAACGGAAGAGATTCTATTATCACGCCGTCCGGGGCCCAGTTCACGGCATCGGAGTGGGCGGACCGGTACCCGTGGGTAAAGCTGCCGGGTGCGAAAATGATTATCACCGCCGGGCTCATCAACGGCGGCGCGGCCATGGAGTACACAGCCACGGTGGAGCACTACCAGAAATCCGGCGCGGCCATTACGGACCTGATGACGGAGGATGAGGTGCTGGCGGCGATTGAGGATTTTGAGGACAACCCGCCCGGCAGCAACGAGCCCGGCCCGGAAGAGCGCATTGCCGCCGCCCTGGAGGCGCAGGTAATGCTAGCGGAACCGGAGGCCGTATCCGCGCTTTCCATGGCCTCAGAGGGGGACGTGAGCCCCGGCTTTGAGCGCATCCGGCGCAACTACCAGCGGGGGCTGTGGTCCATGCCCCTGGTGCGGCTGGCGGCGGAGAAGGGCCACATTACCGCCGCTGAACTGGAGGAGATCGCGGGGTGCCGCGTATGAGTGTGTCGTACACAGTAAACGCCGGGGTGGGCATCCGGCACTACGTCGGGAAATCGACGGACCAAAAGCCCACTGAGGGCGTGCCCAACGGCAGCGATTTCTATGAGATGGACCAGGTGGACGGAAAGCACCGGCTTTTCATGTTCGACGCGGACGAAAAGGAATGGATTTTGCAGTAAAGGAGAGTATGTATGGACGCTGTAACGCTGAAGCTGGCAAACCAGTATACGGATGAGAGCCTTAAGGGCGCGGGTGCCGTGAAGGGTGAGAAGGGCGATCCCGGGCCCCCTGGCCCTCAGGGCGAACCTGGTCCTCCCGGACCACAAGGCCCACCGGGTCCTTCCGGCGGCGGTTCTGGCGGGACCACGGACCACGCGCAGCTGAGCAACCGGGACGCGGCGGACCAGCACCCCATAGGGGCTGTCACAGGTTTGGAGGCCGCCCTCTCGGCCAAGCAATCCGCCCTGACCCCGGACGAAAGCCTGCGCCTGACGGAGACTGGGGAGATCTCGGTGGCGCTGCCGGTGCGGAGCGTGACGGCGGCGGAGTACGCTGCCCTGCCGGAGGCGGAGAAGCAGGCGGACGTCCTGTACGCGGTGCCGGAATCGGGG
>CATIYU010000287.1 GCA_949739085.1 uncultured Eubacteriales bacterium
GCGGCCCAAGCGGAGATGCAGGCGGCCCAGTCGGAGATGCGGGCCACCCAGTCGGAGATGCAGACCACCTTGACGCGCGTCGCCATCACCCAGGAGAACATTATCCTGCCCCGGCTGGACACCCTGGCGGAAGGGCACAAGCATTTGCTGGACACCCTGGCCTCCAAGAGCCGGGTGGAGGCCCTGGAGGACGACGTCTCTACGTTGAAGTCCGTTGTGAAATCCATGTCCCAGCGGTTGACGGCGCTGGAAAAGGCCCAATAAAACAAACCGCCGCCCCCGGACAAACCGGGGGCGGAAGTCATTTGCCGCCGCTTTTAAAACTCGTAGTCCACCGCCACCCGGTCCTCCCGGATGGCCTTGCAGATGGAGGCCACCGCCACATGCCGGGGGTCGCTCTGGTAGGCGGCCAGGTCCTCCATGGAGTCAAAGACAGACACCAGCGCCGCGTCGTAGTTCCCCGCGCCGGTGTTGACGCCCACCTCCTGCTCCTTAATCTGTGGGATAACGCCCAAGAGCCCCCGCAGGCCGTCCAAAAACCGCTGCCGCTCCGCTTCCGTGCCGGGCTTGAACTTCCAGAGAACGATATGCTTTACCATAGTGCCTCTCCTTATCTCAGATGATGGGCTTTTCCGCCGGGTCCATTATACCGGAAGGGGGTGGAAAAATCAACCCTTCACCTTCCGGCCCTCGCTGTACACCGCCCGGATGTGCCGCTTCTCCATCAGGTACAGGGCCCGCTCAAACCGCTCCTCCAGGCCCAGCGGCCGGGCCGCCGGGGGGAAGCCGCCGCTGTCCACCACCACGGCGTGGAGGGGCTTTCCCGGCTGGAATCCCCTGCCGCCACCGGCGTAGCCGTGTCCCGCCGCGCTGCCCAGGTAGTATGCCTCCGGCACGGTCAGGAAGGCCGCGCCCGTCTCCATGTGCCGGACCTTGGAGGCGCGGATGGAGGCCGTGACGGCCCGGTTCATGGCCAGCTGGTCCCCACCGGCGATGTCGGAGCCGAGGACCACCCGCACCCCCTGGTCCAGCAGCTCCCGCACCGGGGCGGTGCCGCTGCACAGGTTCACGTTGGAGGCCGCGCAGTGGACGGCCCACACCCCGGCCTCCGCCATGGCCTCCCGCTCCTTTTCATCGCTGTGGACGCAGTGGGCCATCAGCGTCCCCTTTTTCCAGAGTCCGTGCTTCCGGTAGGTCTCCCAGTACTGCCCGCAGTCCGGGCGGAGTTCCCTCACCCAGCTGATTTCCCCCGGACTCTCCGATAAATGCGACTGCACCGGCAGGCCCCGCTCCGCCGCCAGGTTCCCCAGCTCTTCCAGCAGTCCGTCCGAGCAGGAGGGGGTGAAGCGAGGGGTGAGGATGGGCTTCACATGGGGGAACCGGCAGCCCTCCAGCCAGCGCAGGGTCTCGGGGATGGACTCCCCCGGCCTCTCCTGGGCCTCGCCGCCGTTGCGGTCCATATTCACCTTCCCCACGTACCCCGTAACCCCCGCCCGCTCCAGCTCCTCCATGAGGACGAGGGTGGCGTCTGTGTGCCGGGAGGAGAACATGGCCACCCGGGTGGTGCCGGAGGAGAGGAGGTCCTCCGCCAGCTGGCGGTAGACCCGCCGGGCAAAGTCCAGGTCGCGGAACCGTGCCTCCGTCCGGAAGGTGTAGGTCTCCAGCCAGTCCAGCAGCGGCAGGTCCATTCCCATGCCCAGCATGGGGTACTGTGGGGCGTGGAGGTGCATGTCCGCGAAGGACTGGATAATCAGGCAGTCCCCGTAGTCCGCTGCCGGGAGGGCGGCGTACCGCTCCGGCAGGGTCTGGTAGACCCCCTCCACCACGCCGTCCTCCAGCACGATGTACCCCCTGGGGACGCACTCCAGCTTCCCCCACTCCGGCGTATGTACCAGGTTGCCCCGCAGAATTTCTGTCATGGCGGACGCTCCTCTCTCCCCGCCGTTTTCTCCCTCCCAGGCGGCGGGCTGTTCTTACGTTCAGTATACCAAAAACCGGCCCGCTTTACAAGAGGTTTCTGGTGCTTTTGACCAAAACCATTCCCGGCGTTCCGGCCCCGCCGGTGGTCCGGATTTTCTCCGGCGGGCCTTTGTGCAACTTTTTGCCGCACCCCCCTTCCAGTTGTTCATTTCGGGGATTTTCCTCCCGCATGTTTTCTTGCGTTTCCCCCGCGCTCCTGCAAGACGGCCTTCATAATCCTGCAAACCAATGGGTTTTGGAGGAAAGTTTTCGTCAACCAGACGAAAATTGAAAATCCCTGTTCACAAATTTTATCGACTGTGCTATATTCATGCCATCAGCCAAAACAGGGCTGAACAGCCCTCTGACAAACAACAAATATTGGGAGGAAACAACATGGTAGAAGTAGTGAAAAAGGGCGCGTATCTGGTGGACGGCCAGATCGTCTGGGCGGACGCCGCTCAGGGCCAGGCCGCTCCTGACGAGGCCCGGGAGAAGACGATTGCCTACTCCATTCTGCGCGCCCACAACAAGAGCGCCGACCCCAAGAAAATGCGCATCAAGTTTGACGCGCTCATCTCCCATGACATTACTTTCGTGGGAATCATCCAGACCGCCAAGGCCAGCGGCCTCCAGAAGTTCCCCATCCCCTACGCCATGACCAACTGCCACAACAGCCTCTGCGCCGTGGGCGGCACCATCAACGAGGACGACCACGCTTTCGGCCTCTCCGCCGCGAAGAAGTACGGCGGCATCTACGTCCCGGCCAACCAGGCCGTTATCCACCAGTACGCCCGTGAGCGGCTGGCGGGCTGCGGCAAGATGGTTCTGGGTTCCGACTCCCACACCCGCTACGGCGCTTACGGCTGCATGGGCGTGGGCGAGGGCGGCGGCGAGCTGGTGAAGCAGCTGCTGGAGAATACATAC
>CATIYU010000288.1 GCA_949739085.1 uncultured Eubacteriales bacterium
CGCCAGCTCCGGGCAGAGGGGAAGCTCCACCACGGCGGCGGACGGTTCCATTTCGGGGATTTCGGCATCTGGGTGTAGACGCGCGGGACACTCCCCGGGGGTGGGTTTTTGTTGCGCTTTGTCAAAATTTGTGCTATACTGCCAGCAGGAAAGAATTATCTTTCAGCGCTGCCAGTAACGGTGGACGGTCAGCCTCTCCAGTCCGGAGGGGACTTCTTGCCCCCTCCAGCCGAAAGGAGGGGGTGCCCATGAGTACATCCGAAGTGTTACAGCTTTGTTTGGTCATCATCGGCATATGCGGCCTGTTCATTCAGGCATATAGCAGCAAAAAGAAGTAACCGCCCCAGCTCCCCAGCTTCAGCGGTTACTTCAATCGCGATATAGGGGGCTAACCGTCTACCGGCAGCGCCCTTTCTATATCCAGTATAATCGCCCAATTTGAAATTGTCAAGCCCCCGCCCTCTTGATTTCCGCCTTCTCCTGGTATATACTGTAGCAATTCCCCACAAAAAGGAGACACATGCCCATGCGCAAGTCCAAAATGAAGCTTTGGCAGAAGCTGGCGCTGACAGCCGGAGGCGTAGTCCTTCTTCTGGCCGCGGCGCTGCTTCTCATTGCCAACTACTTTGTTAATTTCGCCCTGGTGCGCTCGGACGCCGGTAAGGACGTCGCCCCGGCCTCCACTGTCGCCGCCGAGGACCAGGCGGAGATCGACCGCAACTGGGAGGACATCACCGCCCAGCGGGAGCGGTGGCTGAACCAGTCCCGCCGGGAGGACGCGGCCATCACCTCCGACGACGGCCTGGAGCTCCGGGGGGAGGCGTTCTACGCCCCGGAGGACACCCACCGCTGGCTGCTGGCCATCCACGGCTACAACAGCAATAAGGAGAGTATCCGGCATATCGCCAGCGCCTACGGCCTGGCGGGCTGGAACGTGCTCACCCCGGATATGCGCGCCCACGGCGAGAGCGAGGGGACCTACATCGGCATGGGCTGGCTGGACCGCCGGGACGTGCTTCTCTGGATCGACTATCTCCTCTCCCTGGACAGCGAGGCGGAGATCGTTCTCCACGGCGTGTCCATGGGCGGGGCCACGGTGATGATGACGGCGGGGGAGGACCTGCCGGAGAACGTGAAGGGCATTGTGGAGGACTGCGGCTACACCACGGTCTGGGATATCTTTGAGGACGAGCTTGCCGTCCTCTACCACCTGCCCAGCTTCCCCATCCTGACCGTCACCGAGCAGGTGGCCCGGCTCCGGGCGGGCTACGGCTTCCGGGAGGCCTCCGCCCTGGAGCAGGTGAAGAAGGCCCAGGTCCCCATTCTCTTCATCCACGGCTCCGAGGACAACTTCGTCCACACGGAGATGGTCTATCCCCTCTACGAGGCCTGCCCCACGGCCAAGGAACTGCTGGTGGTGGAGGGGGCCGGCCACGGCCAGGCCTACAGCATGGACCCGGCGCTCTATATGGACACAGTCTTTACCTTCCTGGACGGGAACTGCCTCCCGTCCTGACCGGAAAAGGAGGCCCTTATGCCCCATATTCAACAGCTTGCCCCCCATGTGGCGGACCTTATCGCCGCCGGAGAAGTGGTGGAGCGCCCCGCCAGCGTGGTCAAGGAGCTGGTGGAGAACGCCATCGACGCCGGGGCCTCCACCGTGGTTGTGGAGCTCCGGAGCGGCGGCATGGCCCTCATCCGGGTCACGGACGACGGCTGCGGCATCGCCCCCGCCGAGCTGCCCACCGCCTTCCTCCGCCACGCCACCAGCAAGCTGCGCCAGGCCGCAGACCTCGCCGCCATCGGCACCCTGGGCTTTCGGGGGGAGGCCCTGGCGGCAATTGCCGCCGTCAGCCGCCTGGACGCCTTTTCCCGGCAGCGGGGGGCGGAGATGGGGGCCTCCCTGTCCCTGGAGGGGGGCGTCCCCGGCGCGGTAGAGCCCGCCGGGTGCCCGGAGGGCACCACCTTCGCCGTCCGGGTCCTCTTCTACAACACCCCCGCCCGGCTGAAATTCCTGAAAACCGACAGCGCCGAGGCCGCCGCCGCCGCCGGTGTGATCACCCAGATCGCCCTGAGCCATCCGGAGGTGTCCATCCGCTACATCCGGGACGGCCGGGAGGAGCTCCACACCCCCGGGGACACCAAGCTCCTCTCCGCCATCTACGCCGCCCGGGGCCGGGACTTCGCCCAGAACCTGGTGGCCGTGGACGGCGGCGGCGAAAATGTACGGGTGCGGGGGTTCGTCACCAGCCCCCTGGCTGGACGGGGCACCCGGGCCATGCAGGCGTTTTTCTGCTGCGGACGGATGATTAAATCCCAGCTGCTCACCGCCGCCCTGGAGGAGGCCTACGCGAACCGGCAGATGAAGGGTAAGTTTCCCGGGTGCGTGCTCCACATCGACCTGCCCCTGGATCAGGTGGACGTGAACGTCCACCCGGCGAAGACCGTGGTGAAGTTCGCCGCCGAGCGGGCCGTGTTCTCCGCCGTCCACCACGCCGTCAAGGACGCGCTGGACCAGAAGGAAGCCCCCCAGCCGGAGGCGAAACCCGCCCCACAGAGCCAGCAGGAGGGCTTCTACCAGACCATGGACGCCAGGACCTTCCGGGAACAGCAGCAGCGGCCCGCCAGGCCGGAACCGGCGGGCCGGTCCGTCTTCCGGGCCCCGGTAAAGCCGGATTTGAAGCCGGAGCCGCCCCGGGAAAAGTTCCAACCCGCCGCCGTTCCCGCTCCTCCGCCGTATCCTGGTCCGGTGGAGCGGGCGACAAAAAATCCTCCTCCGGCGGAGGAGCCGGAGCAGACCGCCCTGGTGACCTCTCCGGCCCCCTGGCGGTACG
>CATIYU010000289.1 GCA_949739085.1 uncultured Eubacteriales bacterium
CCAGTTGCTCCGCCTGCTGCTTCTGTCGGCGGAGGGGATGCTGGCGGAGACCGGCGCCTGCACAGCGGAGGAGATCAACGGCCTGTTTCTGGAGTACAAAAAGCATGCGGATATGCTGCGGCAGTTCCTATACAAGGAGGAATATTTGTGATAAAAACAACTGATTTGACAAAATCCTACGGCAAGGCCCGGGGCGTCACCGGACTGACCCTCCACGTGCCGGAGGGGAGCTGCTACGGTTTTATCGGCCCCAACGGCGCGGGCAAGTCCACCACCATCCGCACCCTGCTGGGGCTCATCGCCCCCACGGCGGGGTCCGCCAGGGTGCTGGGTCTGGACTGCGTCCGGGACCGGACAGCCATTCTGGCCCAGGTGGGCTACATGCCCTCGGAGGCCATGTTCTATCCCGACATGCGGGCCGGGGAGGTTATCCGCTACTCCGCCGCCCTGCGGGGCCGGGACTTTGCCAGAGAGGCCGCCGCGCTCTGCGAGGTCCTGGACCTGGACGTGCGGAAGAGGATCCGGGAGCTGAGCCTGGGGAACCGGAAAAAGGTGTCCATTGTCTGCGCCATGCAGCACCGGCCCCGGCTGTACATACTGGACGAGCCCACCAGCGGACTGGACCCCCTGGTCCAGCGGGCGTTCTGGAATTTAATTGGGGAGCGGCGGCGGGAGGGGGCCACGGTCTTCCTCTCCTCCCACGTGCTCTACGAGGTCCAGCGGTACTGCGTTCAGGCCGCGATCATCCGGGAGGGCCGCCTAGTAGCGGAGGGAACCACGGAGGAGCTGGACCTGGAGAACAAATTTTTCGACTACTACGAGGGGAGGGCGGGAAAATGACCATCTTCAAACAGGAGCTCCGGGCGGGGGCGAAAGGCTTTCTGCTGTGGTGCGCTGTGATTGGGGGACTGATGGCGCTGTGTGTGTCCATGTATCCGTCCATGTCCGGGTCGATGGAGGACTTTTCGGAGATGTTTGCCGGTATGGGGAACTTCTCCGCCGCCTTCGGCCTGGACAAGCTGGAGTTCGGCACGATTATGGGATTTTACGGCACGGAGTGCGGCAACATTCTGGGGCTGGGCGGGGCGTTTTTCGCGGCCATCACCGCCATGGGCCTGCTGGCCGGGGAAGAGGAGGGCCACACGGCGGAGTTCCTCCTAACCCACCCGGTGGGCCGGGTCCGGGCGGCGGCGGAGAAGCTGGCGGCGCTGGCGGCAATGGTCCTTGGGCTGAACTTGGTGTGTCTGGCCTGTGGGGCAGGGGCCATTCTGGCAATTGGCGAGGAGGCGGCGTGGGGGAGCCTGATGAGGTACCACGGCGCGCTGCTGCTGATGCAGCTGGAGATGGGCGGCGTCTGCTTCGGCCTCTCCGCGCTGCTGCGGCGGAGCAGCTTCGGTCTGGCCATGGGACTGGCGGCGCTGCTGTACTTTTTGGGGATCGCCGTCAACCTGGACGCGGGCCTGGACGCCCTCCGGTTTGTCACCCCCTACTACTATGCCGACGCCGCCCGGATTTTCTCCGGCGAGGCGCTGGCCGGGCCTCTGGCAGTGGGATGCCTCCTGGGCGGCGGGGCGGCGGCCTTCGGGATTTGGTGGTACGGCAGAAAGGATATTGCGGCGTAGAGAGCGCACGACCGCTTTTCGGAAAACCGGCTTCCGCACTCTGGAAACCAAGCCGGTCCCTGGCCCATAGGGGCCCCTCGTCTATGCGTGTAAAAAGGCCGGTACCTACCCGTCAGGGAGGTACCGGCCATCCTATTACTTATGGGATTAATACATGCCGTCCATGCCCATGCCGCCGCCGGGGGCGGGAGGAGCGGGAGGCTCGGGCTTGTCAGCAACCAGGGACTCGGTGGTCAGCACCATGGCCGCCACGGAGGCGGCGTTCTCCAGGGCGGAGCGGGTGACCTTGGCCGGGTCCACGATGCCCGCGGAGATCATGTCCACATAGGTCTCCTTGTAGGCGTCGAAACCCACGCCCTTGTCGGCCTTCTTCACATTCTCCAGCACCACGGAGCCGTCTAGACCGGCGTTGGCCGCGATCTGGCGGACAGGGGCCTCCAGGGCCTTGGCGATGATGCGGGCGCCGGTCTTCTCGTCGCCCTCCAGCTCGCCGGTGAGCTTCTCCACAGCGGGGATGGCGTTGACGAACACCACGCCGCCGCCAGCCACGATGCCCTCCTCTACAGCCGCCTTGGTGGCGTTGAGAGCATCCTCAATGCGCAGCTTCTTCTCTTTCATCTCGGTCTCGGTGGCCGCGCCCACCTTGATGACCGCCACGCCGCCAGCCATCTTGGCCAGACGCTCCTGGAGCTTCTCCTTGTCGTAGTCGCTGGTAGTAACGCCGATCTGGCTGCGAATCTGGGCCACCCGGTCCTTGATGGCCTGGCTGTCGCCAGCGCCGTCGACGATGACGGTGTTCTCCTTGGAGACCTTCACCTGACGGGCCCGGCCCAGCATGGAGAAGTCGGCGTTCTTCAGCTCATAGCCCAGCTCCTCACTGATGACCTGACCGCCGGTGAGGATGGCGATATCCTGGAGCATCTCCTTGCGCCGGTCGCCGAAGCCGGGGGCCTTGACGCACACCACGTTCAGGGTGCCGCGCAGCCGGTTCACCAGCAGGGTGCTCAGGGCCTCGCCCTCCACGTCCTCGGCGATAATCACCATCTTCTTGCCGGACTGGACCATCTGCTCCAGCAGGGGCAGAATGTCGGCGATGACGGAGATCTTCTTGTCAGTGATAAGGATATAGGCGTCATCCACCACGGCCTCCATCTTCTCCATATCGGTGGCCATGTAGGGGGAGATATAGCCCCGGTCAAA
>CATIYU010000290.1 GCA_949739085.1 uncultured Eubacteriales bacterium
TACCGTGACACCTGCCGGAATCGTAACATCTCCGCCGAGACCGTTGTACTTGGTCAAAACCCCGTTTTTGATGACAAAATCCTGTGTGTTTTCTGTAACGGCTTCTCCCTCCGCCACAAAGCCGAAACCCTTCTTACCGGCGTACCGCTCCGCGCAGCTTCCGGCGGGGGCATGGATGGTAAGGTTTTCACAGGGCCCATTGCAGAAGCCTTCACCAAAGGCGTATTCATCGATTTTCGTGACGCTGGCCGGGATCGTTATGCTGCTGAGGCCCGGACAGCCGGCGAAGGTCGTGCTTTCGATTTCCGTAACGCCCTTCGGGATCACCACACCGGTGAGCGCCGGACAATCCTGAAAGGCGCTGGATCCGATTTTCTTTACGCTCTCCGGGATGATCACATTTGTCAATCCCATGCAGTTCATAAAAGCGGCGTCTCCAATTGCCGTAACGCCCTCTGGGATCGTTATACTGGTCAGTTTTGGGCAGGAACGAAAGGTGTTTGTCTCAATTTCCGCAATGCTTTTCGGAAGGTTTATGCTGGACAGGCATGAGCAGCCCGAAAAGGCACTTTCTCCGATTTTTGTTACGCTCTCCGGGATGGTTACACTGGTGAGGGCTGAACAATCCTGAAAGGCGCTGGCTCCGATTTCCGTCACGCCCTCCGGAATGGTCACGCCGGACAGTGCGTGGCGCTGTTTGAATGCATAGTCCCCGATCACTTTGACGTTTTCCGGTATGGTTACTTCGATGTGCTCATCCCATTGGGAATATAAGCCCTCATGGGCCTGATAATCCAGCAGTATATGGTTGAGCACCGCGACCTCACCCAGCGACTTGCGCCACGGTGTGTCCAAAAAGGCGTTGCTGGAAATTCGGATGTCAATATCTTTCGGGACTGTCACCCTGGTCAGTTTTTTGCAATGCGCAAACGCCTCATAATCAATTCTTTTGACGCTCTCCGGAATTGTCACACTGGTCAGTCCTGAGTAGGAAAACGCTATGCGCCCAATGAATGTAACACCCTCCGGAATATCTACCGCTTCCAGTGCCCAGCATCCCTGGAACGCCCCCTCCTCGATTCGTGTGACGCCTTTCGGGATCGTCACGCGGACGACAGAGCGTCTACCCTCAAAAGCCCTCTCGCCAATTGCTTTGACGCCCTCCGGGATCACAACTTCTCCCTCCGGGCCATAGCACTTTTCCAAAACGCCGCGCTTGCTGATGACAAACCTCGGTTTGCTGCCCATACTACATTCCTCCCTGGTCATTTTTACGGACAGGCTTGCGCCTCATCCGGCGCAGCTTTCCGCTCAAAAGAAAATGCGGTTTATTTCTCCACGGCCTCAAAGGGGATGTTGTTCTCCCTGGCGTACCGCTCCGCAAAGCTCCCGGCGGGGGCGTGGATGGTGAAGCCCTCTATGATAAGCATGTCAATCTGAGGACCATGCGTAAAAGCGCTTCGATCGATTTTCCTGACGCTGACCGGGATTGTCACATCGGTCAGATTGACGCAGCCATAGAACGCTTGATATCCGATGCTGGCGACGCCCTCCGAGATGGTGACGCTCCGGAGGTTCTCGCAGCCGTAAAAGGCGCCATAGTAGATTTCTTTGATACCCCCCGGGATCGTTACGCTCTGCAAGCTTTTACAGCCATGAAAAGCGGACCTACCCAACCGAGTGACATTCTCTGGAATGGTAATGGATCGAAGGTTTTCGCACTTGGAAAAAGCCCAGTTCCCGATCTTGATGACGCTGTCTGGGATCGTTACGCTTTGGATGCTGGCGCAGTTCTGAAAGGTGCTGTCTCCGATCTCCTCCAGGCCCTCCGGAAGGATCACGTCCTTTTCCTCCCCCAGATAGTTCAGCAGGCAGTGATTGATTACGACCAGCGCACCCAGGCCCTGGCACCACGGAGTGTCTTTAAAGGCGTCGCTGCCGATTTTTTTGATGCTCTCCGGTATGGTCACGCTTTGAAGCTTGCCGCATCCCCGGAAGGCACCGCCGCCAATTTCCGTGACGCTTTCCGGTATGGTCACGCTTTGAAGCTTGCCGCATCCCCAGAAGGCACGGTCGCCAATTTCCGTGACGCTTTCCGGTATGGTCACGCTTTGCAGGCTTTCACAGTACTCAAAAACCTGCCATCCGATTTCTTTGACGCGCTTCGGAATGGTCACGCTTTGGAGGTTTACGCAGTTTCGAAAGGCTTGGGGGCCGATCTCTGTGACGCTTTTCGGGATGGTCACCTCCCGCAGCTTTCTGCAGTCCCCAAAGGCACCCTGCCCAATCTCGGTGACGCCTTCCGGGATGGTCAGATTTTCAATATTACACTCACAAAAGGCATGAACCCCAATGGCCTTCACGCCCTTTTCGATGGTGACGCTGGTCAGACCCGAACAGCCGGAAAAGCCCTGCTCTGGGATGTATTTCAAGCTGCCCGGGATGGTTACGCTCTCCAGCCGCTTGCAGCCCGCAAAGGCGCCCAAGACCATTTCCCGCAGGCTCTTCGGGAGCGTCACGCTCTGGAGATTGGAGCACCCGCCAAAAGCCTCCCGGCCAATTGTCTTCACACCCTCCGGGATGGTCACACTTCGGATATTTTCATTGTCGCTGAAGGCGCCTGCGTTGATCCCCGTCACCGGGGACTTGCCGATGATCCGGGGGATCACCACATCGGCGTCCGGGCTTGTATCGTCTTTATATCTGGTGATGATGACACTGCCCTTTTCCCGTTTGAGGGTATACAGCTTTTCCGCCTCCGCCAGCGTCA
>CATIYU010000291.1 GCA_949739085.1 uncultured Eubacteriales bacterium
CTCCCTGGAAAACGAGTTCTACCGCCTGGAGCTGGAAAATACGGGGGCCATTTTCTCCCTGGTGGATAAGCGCTCAGACCGGGAGCTGTGCCTGCCTGGGTACCGTCTCAACGAGCTCCAGGTCTTCGAGGATTTCCCCAAGGCCTGGGACGCCTGGGAGATCAGCGCCTACTACAAGGACAAGATGTGGCCCGTGGACCAGGTGGCCTCCCTGGAGGCGGTGGAGGAAGCCGTCCGCAAGGGCATCCGCATGGTCAAGCCCTACGGGGATTCCACCATCACCCAGACCGTCTACCTCTACGACCGCTCCCCCCGGATCGACTTTGAGACGGAGGTAGACTGGCATCAGCGCCACCAACTGCTCAAGGCCGCCTTCCCCATGGACATCCACGCCAACCAGGCCGCCTATGAGATCCAGTTCGGCCACGTCCTGCGCCCCACACACCGCAACACCAGCTGGGACGAGGCCCGGTTCGAGGTCTGCGCCCAGAAGTGGGCGGACCTGTCAGAGGACGGTTATGGCGCGGCCCTGCTTAACGACTGCAAGTACGGCTCCAGCGCCGAGGGGAGCGTGATGAAGCTCTCACTCCTCAAGTCCGCCACCTATCCGGACCCGGAGGCCGACCAGGGCAGGCATATCTTCACCTACAGCCTGCTTCCCCACAGCGGCGGCCTCCGGGAGGGCGGCGTGGTCCAGGAGGCCTACGGCCTCAACCAGCCCCTGCTGGCCACTCCCGCCGCCGGAGAAGGGCCCCTGCCGGAGGTGTTCTCCCTCGTTGCCTGTGACCAGCCGGGGATCATCCTGGAAACTGCCAAGCGCTCCGAGGACGGAGGGGACTTGATCGTCCGTTTCTATGAGGCCTACGACCGCCGGGTGCGGGCCAACATCACCCTGGGCCTTCCCTTCGAGCGCGTCACGGCCTGCGACCTGCTGGAGCGGCCTGTGGAGGCGCCGGAGCTGTCCGTCTCCGGCCAGACCGTCAACCTGCCGGTGCGAAATTTTGAGATCGTGACTTTGCGATTCCATCTGCGCTGACCAAAACGGGCCCGCCCCGGAGGGCGGGCCCCATCCCAAGACGAGGAGGGAATATCCATGAAACGCACTGAAATCAACCGGGCCCTCCGGGAGATGGAGGCCATGTGCGCAAAGCACGGCTTCTATCTGCCCCCCTTCTGCAGCTTCACGCCCCAGCAGTGGGAGGGCCTGGGGCACGAGTACGACGAGGTCCGGGACTGTATGCTGGGCTGGGACATCACCGACTACGGCAAGGGGGACTTCGACCGCTTCGGCTTCTCCCTGGTGACCATCCGCAACGGGAACCGGGCCATGGCGGAGAAGTATCCCAAGGTCTACGCGGAGAAGCTCCTGTATCTCAAGGAGGGGCAGTACGCCCCCAACCACTTCCACTGGTACAAGACCGAGGACATCATCAACCGGGGCGGCGGCAACGTGCTGATCCGGGTCTACAACTCTCTGCCGGACGAGGAGATCGACTGCCAGTCCGACGTCACCGTCCACACCGACGGGCGCACCTACACCGTCCCCGCCGGGACCCAGATCCGCCTGACGCCCGGGGAGAGCATCCACATCCAACAGCGGCTCTACCACGACTTCACCGTGGAGGCAGGGAGTGGCCCGGTCCTCCTGGGGGAGGTCAGCCAGTGCAACGACGACAACACGGACAACCGGTTCAACCCGTCTGTGGGCCGCTTCCCCTCCATTGAGGAGGACGAGCCGCCCTACCGCCTGCTCTGCAACGAGTATCCGGCGGCGAAGTAGGAGGACGCGATGGCCCTCTATACCATTCAAAACAGCCTGCTCACTGTCACGGTTACCGGTCCCGGCGGGGAGCTCCAGTCGATTCTGGGCGCGGACGGTGTGGAGTACCTCTGACAGGGGGATGCCGCCTACTGGGAAGGCCGTGCCCCGAACCTCTTCCCCTACGTGGCCCGGCTCACCGGCGGGAGCTACTACCTGGACGGTCAGCTCTGCCACATGGACATCCATGGGCTCGCCCCCTACCTGGAGTTCTCCGCCGTGGAACAAGCCCCGGCCCGGCTGGTGATGGAGCTGGCCTCCGGCGAGGAGACGCTGGAGAAGTACCCCAGGGCGTTCGTGTTCCGCATCGTCTACGAACTGAGGGGGGGGAATACGCTCTCTGTCACCTACGGGGTGGAAAACCGGGACGAAAACAGGCTGTATTTCGGCCTGGGGACACATCCCGGCTTCCGCCTGCCCCTGTGGAAGGGGCGGCGCTTTGAGGACTACCGCCTCCGGTTCCAGCCGGGGTGCGCGCCCAGGCGGATCGGCTTCACACCGGACTGCTTTCTGGACGGCACAGACCGGCCCTTTCCCCTGGCCGACGGACAGTACCTGCCCCTCTCCCACCGCGTGTTTGACAACGACGCCATCGTCCTGCGGGACGCAGGGCATCAGATCACCCTGGAAACTGCCGGCGATGAGCGGAGCGTCACCGTGGACTTCTCTGAAATTGCAGTATGTGGGGTTCTGGCATCAGCCCCGAACGGACGCGCCCTATATTTGTATAGAGCCCTGGTGTTCGTTGCCGTCAAAAAAAGGTGAAATTGCTGTTTTTGAGAAACAGGCGGACCTGATCGTACTTCGGCCCGGAGAACTGTATAAAAATATGTGGAAGATCATGCTCAACGGATTATCGGGAAAATATGGTGTATAGCTATGGACACCCAAATATCTCTCTGTCATCCCCGTCATCTGCTCCCGTTTTTCTTTATCCGCCACGAGCCGTTGGGCCGTTGGAATGTGTGATAATTGCACTCCTCATCCATCTTCAGATCCCGGTAAACCGGTAAAGAAAATATGATGCCCCAGACAGCGTTCAGCTCCTCCCGCGCGAGAACTGCGGCGCTGTCTGTTTTTTCTTCGAGCAATGCCTGAGCCGCAGGAATGAACACGTTGATTTGCTGGTTGATTTCGTTCAAAACAGCCTCTTCCAGATTCGCTATGTCCACGCAACACTGTCCAACTGGATATTCCCGCCCACCAATGTAAACATGACTGCCGTAGAAAAACACTGCAAACTGGTCGTAGGTGTACGTGTACGTGTACGTGTAGGTTCGTTCGATACGTATATAATTTCTGCCATGTCTCTATTGCTGACCAGGAGCGATGAAATATACCGCTTCCGGCTATGCGCCGTTCTCAAACTTTGTTTAGTTCCTCCGTCAGTTTATCAACGATCTTTTGTCTTTCTTCCGTGGCCGCAGTCTGGTCATACTGAGCAAGCGCTTCCTCCCGGAACTGTTCCGACTTCTGCTCCCATACCTCAAACTCCGCCCGGCGCATGGTCCGCTTCCGAGTGCGGGCAAAGTGTTTTTTGTAGGCCCGCTGGTGGACCGCCCAAACTTCATTGTTTAACACCTTAGCCCGGAAGCTCTTGGCGGAGCCGGCCTCACGACATGTCTTACCCTCCTCGTTGTTGGGTGCGGGGTCACCGCAGTAGTTGCAGCCGGGCCTAAGATACCTGCGCTCATCATACACACCCGCCGTCAAAATGCGGTGGATCTCCAGGATCAATGGAATGGAAAGAGGTTCTTTCTCGATGATCCTGCTCTTTAGAAAGTCATAGCAGACCTTCTGATTTTGCAATTCAAACAAGGCGCGAGGATCACCTGTGTACCCGACCACCTTCCCATTCTCAAAAATCTCCCGGGTATCGTGATAAGCAATTTCTTTACTCTCAATTTTGCCGGAGTGGGAAGCAAAGAGAATACGGAAACTATCCAAGCGCAGCTCCAGGTTGCTTACAGAGCAAATATCCCACTCCTACCATAATTTCTATGCCGCATTAAACCGTTCCATCAAAGCCCTCCCAGCCGGTAAAATTCTTGCTGTATAGTATGCCGCATATTTTATTTGAATGGAAAAAATTTTTAGCCGCTACTTTTAGCCGGTCCTGCTTTTCAACTGGTTTTAGCATAGGAATATTGGTGTAAATGGTATGCGCTTATCAATATCAGGAGGGAACGGAAGAGCCGCCGGAAACACGGCCCACAATGGAGAAACGAAATAGGCGCGAAGAGCGGCAAGGAGGCTCCGGTCATCCCTGCTTCCATTCTTGCTCAAGTTTGCGATCAGACGAACGCATCTAGCTGCGCCAACATCACCTGTAAGCGGAAAATGCGTGTTGTCAGAGAACTTTGGCCAAGGGCAAAGCTGAAGGCAACCGCAGAAAAGGATGACCGCATCGCCCAGCGGGCCCTTTTTGAGGCTACAGCTTCTCCATATATGCCAGGCCCAGCGCCCCTGATCCGATGTGGGTGCCGATGGTGGGCCCTACAGAGCAGTAGTGCAGCCGCAGAGGCAGCCGGTTCTGCTCCTTCAGCTGGGGCAGCAGCAGCTGGTCCCGGCTCTTGTCGTCGGTATAGAGGAAGTAGGAGGGAAAGGCGTCGTCCACCGGGTGGGCCTCCACCTGCTTTACAAGCTGCTTTACCGCCGCCCCAACGCCAAACGCCTTGGCGGCAATCACCACCTTGCCCTCCCGGACCGTCACCAGGGGCTTGAGCTTGGTCACGGCCCCCAGCCCGGCCTGGAAGCCGCTGAGACGGCCCCCGCGGCGGAGATACTCCAGTGTGTCCAGCACGGCGAAGATCCGGATGCCGTCCCGCAGGCGCTCCAGCTCCCTGGCGATGCCAGCGGCGTCCAGGCCGCTGTCCCGCAGCTTGCAGGCGTGGTTGACGAGGATTTGTATGCCCGCAGTGACACTGCGGCTGTCCACGATGTAGATGGGGTCGTATTCGCACATTTCCTTCGCGATAACGGCGCTTTGCAGCGTGCCGCTGAGGTCGCCGGAGAGGAGCACCGCCACCACTTGGTCCCGGTTGGCCTTGGCCTCCTGGAAGAGCTGGAGGAAATCGGCGGGGGTGGGCTGGGAGGTGGAGGGCGTCTTGTTCCCCTCCCGGAGCAGCTTGTAGAATACGTCGTGGGTGATGCTCTTCCCGTCCAGGAAGGAAGCGCCGCCGAACTGAATGGACATGGACACGATGTCCACACCACGCCGCCGGGCCGCAGCGGGATCGAAGTCGGACGCGGAGTCGGTAATAATGCGGATACCCATAGGATTATACCTCCTGTTGAATCTGGTCAAAAATTTCCGTAACCTGCCGCAGCAGGGGAATGAGCTGCCGGATTTTTTCCTCCCCCATGCCGGAGATGAGCCGGTCGATGAGGCTGAGGGCCTGCCGGTGGCCGTCGGCGTAGCGGGCGTGGCCCTCCGGAAGGAGTTGCAGCTCCACCCGCCGCCGGTCGCTCTGGGACCGCCGGCGCTGAATGACCCCCTTTTCCTCCAGGGAGCGGAGGATGGCGGTCATCTGAGATTTGAGAATGCGGCTCTCCGCACATAGCTCGCTGGCGGTACGGCACCCTCCGGCCAGCAGTCCGCAGACCAGGGCCTCGTTGAATGGCATCCGGTAACGCCCGGCGGGGCCCTCCGTCAGCCTGTGGTTGTCAATCACATTGGTCAGCTGGAGCCAGACGGCGAGAAGCTCTTCGTTCATGGAACAGGCCGCCTCCTTTTGGTTCATATTATGAACTATATACCGCGGCTGGTGATTTGTCAAGGGGTGTTCGCCGGTTTTTCTGAATTACCCAACCGGCTGGGCGTTCGCTGCCCATATTTTTTGCGTTTTTACGGGAAAAGCACTTGTATTTTTCCCCCGGACTCAGTATACTGTTTCCATGGATAAGACATACTACATCATTCCAAAACTGAATCTGCCGGCCCTCCTCTCCGCCGGACTGCTGCTGGCGGCCTCCCTGGTCAGGGGAGTCTACTACACCAGCGTATCCGCGTCTGCCGGGGAACTGTGGGTCCAGGGGGCGTTGCCGGTCTGCGCGGGACTTCTGCTGGCGCTGACAATCCTCCTGGACGGCGGAGACCGGCTCTACCGCACCGCCGCCCCCGTGCTGCTGGGCTGCGTCTTCTTCGCCCTCAACGCGCTCTCTGCCGGTCTGCCCAGCTGCATCCTCCGCTGGTGCCTCTGTCTGGGGGTGGGGGCGCTCTACTACGCCACCGTCCGCCACGGGCTGAGCAAATGGATCTTCGGCGCGGCCACCAGCTGTTTCCTGGCCTACCGGTTGATGCATGACCTGATGGTCGTGCTGGAACCCAGCGGCAGCTACTGGTGGTTCCTGCCGGAGCTGACGGTCCTTCTGGCCATGGCCGCCATCCTTCTGGCCATCCTCGCCATGCAGGAGCGGGAACGCGAGGGTTGGGTCCCCGGCTGGGGCGACCGCAACGACGGACGCCGCCTGCGCTCCCTGGCCCCGGTGTGGCGGGTGTCCCCCTACATTATGATTACCCGCAATACCTCCCAGAATTTCCTACGGGACTCCATGGAGTGTTCCGCGCTGGACGCCTACATCCGCCGCAAGCGTCAGGAGGGCCTTCAAGGATTCGGCGCGCTGCATGTGGTGCTTGCGGCCTACGCCCGGTGCGTGGCCCAGTACCCCGGCGTCAACCGCTTCATCTCCGGCCAGCGGGCCTACGCCCGGCAGGAGATTGAGATTTCCATGAACGTCAAGCCTGAGATGACCAAGGAGTCCCCGGACACGGTCATAAAGCTCTACCTGAAGCCCACCGACACGGCGGAGGACGTGTACCGGAACCTACAGGAGAAGGTGGCGTCCATCAAAGCCGCCCCGGAGGACAAAACCAACTTTGACCTGTTGGCCAAGGCCCTGGACCTCATCCCGGGACTGCTCCTGAAATTTGTGGTGTTCCTGCTGCGGACCCTGGACTACTTTGGCTGCCTGCCCCGGGCCCTCACCCGGCTGAGCCCCTTCCACGGTTCCCTCTACATCACCTCCATGGCCTCCTTGGGCATTCCGCCCATCTATCACCACCTCTATGACTTCGGCAACGTGCCTGTCTTCGTGTCACTGGGCCGGAAATACCACGTCAACGAGCTGGGGCAGGACGGCACAGTAGTGCGCCGGAGCTACATCGACTACACTTTCGTGACGGATGAGCGCATCTGCGACGGGTTCTATTTTGCCTCGGTGCTGCGGTTCTTCCGGGGGATTTTGCAGGAGCCGGAGCGGCTGGACATACCGGCGGCGGCAGTGACGCAGGACGTGAAATAGTGATTGAGCGGGGATCTCTCAGATCCCCGCTCTTTTTCCGCCGCACTGAAACCCAGCCGCCCCGCTTTACGACTATATAGGTGAGCGCGCTGATCTGAGGAGGAGGTCATCTCAATGGAAGGTATTATCTTGATGGACGGCATAAGAGCGCTGGCCCCCCGCCGCCGGGCGGCGGACGGTATGGCCAGCAGAGGAGGAGGCGTCATGGAGGACGAGGTCATTGTGGAGCTATACTGGCAGCGGGACGAGGAGGCGATCCGGGCCTCTCAAACTAAGTACGGCGGCTACTGCGGCAGCATTGCCCAGAATCTGCTGGCGGACCGGTTGGACGCGGAGGAGTGCGTCAACGACACCTGGGCGGGGGCCTGGGAGGCCATGCCGCCCCACCGGCCCCAGCGGCTGCGGCTGTTCCTGGGCAAAATTACCCGGCGGCTGGCCTGCGACGTTCTGCGGGCGAAAAACGCCCAAAAGCGGGGCGGCGGCGAGTACCCCGCCGCGCTGGAGGAGCTGGGGGAGTGCGTACCGCCAGCTCCAGGGGTGGAGGCGGCGGTGGAGGCCCGGGAGCTGGAGGAACTGGTGGACCGGTTCCTCCACACCCTGCCGGAGCGGGATTGCAGCGTGTTCCTGCGGCGGTATTGGTACGCGGAGCCCCTGGGGGCCGTGGCGGAACGGTACGGGCTGAAGCTGAACACGGTAAAAACCAGCCTCTTCCGCACCAGGAAGAAGCTGCGGACGTATTTGGAAAAGGAGGGGGTACTGCTATGAGCGGTCAGGAGAGGTTATTTGACGCTATCGGCGGGGTGGACGAGGCGCTGTTGGAGCGGAGCGAGGGGCGGCGCGTCCGGCGGAACAACTGGACGGGCTGGACGGCGGCGGCCCTGCTGGCGGCTGCGCTCCTGGTCTGGGCTGCGCTGCCCGGAAACCCGGCGGTGGGGCCCGGCGTGTCTGAAGACCCGCCGCCTGCGGTAGAGAACCCGCCGGTTGATCCAGGGCATGAGGAAGCGCCCGCGGCGGAGGGGCAGTACCACTTCCTGCAATTCCAGGTGGAGGCGGACACGCCGGAGATCCCCTTCAGCATCTATATTGACGAGGAGTCCTACTATAGCTATGAACAGGATGGCCTCTACGTGGTCCGCCCCAGAATCCAGCCGGAACATACGCCGGAGTGCAGGCTGGAGATCTCCTACATGGCGGGCGCAACCCTGGCGGAGGCTGTTGAGCTGGTCCAGGCCCGGGTTGCCGGGGAGTATGCCGCTGTGGAGGTACAGGAGGAGGGGGCCCTGGGCTTCCCGGCGAAAAGTTCCCTGCTCAGCCCCCGCTCTCTCTACGCCAGCAATGGCACGGATTGGGACAGCGCCCAGCGGGAGGTCCTCTTCGCGGACGGCGGACAGGGCGGCGTGTTTGTCTTTGAGGTCAGCTATTTTCTGGAAGCAACCGAGGGCCACCGGGCCAGATTCCTGGACATGATCGGGACCTTTGCCGTCGAGACGGAGGAGACTGAGCCCAGCTGGATGCGGGATTTGCGGGACGCGTCCCTGCGGCTGATGGAGGCTGTATTCGCGGACGAACTCGGGGGCGTACAGGACCTGCTGGCCCCGGACGCCTGGGTGGGAGGCTACGAAGAGGATGTGACCGGCCTTGTGAGCGTGGGGGGCATCGACTACAGCGTGGACGCCGGAACAGGGTACCGCTCCGCCGTGGTGTCTGTAAAGCACCGCCTGGGGGCCGAGGAGCCCTACAGCTATCTCACGATGGAACTGACCCGGACGGACAGCCGGTGGCAGGCTGGCTTTATCGGCCTGGAGAAGTGACGAAACGCCCGGAGGATGCCAGCATCCTCCGGGCGTTTGGTGCAGATGGGCTCTTACGCGAAGCCTTTGCAGAGCTCGTACAGCGTGGCCACGCCAGCGCCGGTAGCGCCCTTGGCCTGGTACTCCCGGCGGGGGCTGTCCACCCAAGCGGTGCCGGCGATGTCCAGGTGAATCCAGGGGGTGTCTCCCGCGAACGCGCCCACGAAGAGCCCGGCGGTGATAGCGCCGCAGCCGTCGCTGGACATGTTGGAGATATCCGCTACGGGGCTCTCGATCATCTTTTTATACTCCGGGAAGGTGGGCAGGCGCCAGTACTGCTCCCCACAGCGGTCCGCCGCCGCCTGGAGGGATGCGTAGAATTCCTCGTTGTTGGTGAGAAGCCCGGCGGTGGTAAAGCCCAGAGCCTGCACCACCGCGCCGGTGAGGGTGGCGATGTCCACCACCTTGGCGGCCCCCTCCTTCTCCAGGGCATAGGTCACCGCGTCGGCCAGAATCAGGCGGCCCTCGGCGTCGGTGTTGCCCACCTCGATGGTCTTGCCGGACATGGAGCCGATGACGTCGCCGGGGATGAAGCTGTCCGGAGAGAGGCGGTTCTCCACCGCAGGAATCACCGCCACCGCGTTCACCGGCACATGGTTTTCCGCCAGTGCCAGAATGGCCCCGCACACCGCCGCGGCGCCGGCCATGTCCCCGCGGGTGCCCTTCAGCCCGGCGGCGGTTTTGAGGCAGTAGCCGCCGGTATCGCAGGTGACGCCCTTGCCTACCAAAGCCACCGGGGCCTGGTCCGGCTTACCGCCCTTGTAGCGCAGGACGATGAGGCGGGCCGGGTGGAGGGCGCTGGTGCCCACGGTTAGGAACGCCTCCATGCCCAGAGCGCGGGTCTGGTCCTCATCCAGCACCTGGGTCTCCACGCCCAGCTTTTGGGCCGCTTCGGTCATCCGCCGGGCCATGTCCATGGGGGTAAGTTTGTTGGCGGGGCAGTTGACCAGGTCCCGGGCAAAGCACACCGCCTTCGCCAGCGCGGCGGACTCCGCCAGGGCCTGTTCGCCGTCCACGCCCGCCGGGCAGGCGATGTAGAGGGTGAAGGGCTTGTCCTTGCGCTCCTTCCAGCTCTCCTGGCGGTACCGGGCCAGCGCCGCGCCCAGCGCCATGGCGCTCAGCGCTCCAGCGTCCTGAGCGGCGGGGGCCTCCAGCAGGGCGGACTCCGCGCCGTACTCGCAGGCAGTCTTTACCGCCTTGGCCGCAGCCCGGCGCAGGACCTCCGGCGTCACAGCCTCCCCCAGCTCCACCAGGAGCTGACGGGGCTGATCCCCCATGCGCAGGGGGAGGGAATCGCCCTCGCCCTTAGCTTGCAGCTCCAGCCGCCAGTCCACGGACTCCTGGTTCCACAGTTTGATCATTGCCTTGTCCTCCGTTTTTTAAAATAGGATTCCCTCCAGAAAATAGCAGTTTCCCACTGCCATTGTACCACGGCGACCGGCGTATGGCAAGGCCCCGCCGCACAAATGCGCCCGCGTTCCCGCGGGCGGCCCCGCCTACTCCGCCCAGCGGATGACCCCGCCGCCCACTACCAGCTCCCCGCTGTAGCACACCAGGGACTGTCCCGAGGCCACCGCCCGCTGGGGCTCCTCAAACTCCACGCGCACCTGTCCGTCCGGCCCCGGATAGAGCACGCCCGCCCCCTCCCGCTGGCTGTAGCGGGTCTTGGCGGTGACGGGCATGGGGGCCTCCAGAGGCGGCAGGGACACCCAGTTGAAGTCCTCCGCCCACACGGTGCGGCTGTAGAGGTCCGCTTCGTCCCCCAGCACCACCGTATTGGCGGCCTCGTCCTTGCGCAATACGTACAGGGGCCGTCCGGCGCTGACCCCCAATCCCCGGCGCTGGCCTGTTGTGTAGCAGGGCAGGCCCCGGTGCCGCCCCAGAACACGGCCGGCGGCGTCCACAAAATCCCCCGGCGCCAGCTCCACGCCGCCATAGCGCTGGAGAAAGGCGGCGTAATCGCCGTCCGGGATGAAACAGATGTCCTGGCTGTCGGGCTTGGCCGCGTTGCAGAGGCCCCAGGCCTCCGCCAAGGCCCGGATCTCCGCCTTACCATACCCCCCCACCGGCAGCAGCAGGCGGCTCAGCTGCCCCTGGGAGAGGGGGTAGAGGACGTAGCTCTGGTCCTTTTTCGGGTCCATTCCCCGCAGGAGCCGCCAGCGGCCTGTGACTTCGTCCCGGTCCACCCGGGCGTAGTGCCCGGTGGCAACCAGGGGGATGTCCAGCGCGTCCGCCCGGCGCAGGAGCGCCTCAAACTTCACGTGCCGGTTGCACTGGATGCAGGGGTTGGGCGTGCGGCCAGCCTGGTAGCTGGCCACGAAATCGTCCATCACCTGGCGGCGGAACAGCTCGCTGAAGTTGAAGGCAAAGAAGTCCATACCCAGCCGCCGGGCCACGGACCGGGCGTCCTCCGTATCCTCCAAGGAGCAGCAGCTCCCCTCCTGCCCGGCGTCCCCGCCGCCGTACAGCCGCAGAGTGCAGCCCACAGCCTCATACCCGGCCTCCTGGAGCAGCAGCGCCGCCGCCGCGCTGTCTACGCCGCCGCTCATCCCAACCAATACCTTTTTATTCTCCATGGCCCCTCCTTAATCCAAAAACCGCGGAGCGAACGCCTGCTCCGGCAGGACGTCTGAAAGCTCTACCAGCGTGCGGTTGTATCCGCCCCACAGCTCCGTAACGAAACCGGCCCCCGCCCCGGCTTCCGCCCGCCGGTTGAGCAGGGACACGGTGACCGTGGTCCCGCCGCCCTCCCGGGAGGTGAGCACCACACCCCCGCCGTGCTCCCGGGCAATGCGGCGGCAGATAGGCAGGCCCAGCCCCAGCCCACAGGGGGGCGGGTCCATCCGCCGGGGGTGGGAGAAGCGGTCAAAGACCATGTCCAGCAGCTCCGGGGCAATCCCCTGGCCGGTGTCCGACAGCGCCAGCTGCACAAGCTCCTTCTCCACCCGGACCTCCAGGGTGGCCGCGCCGCCTCTGGGGGTGAATTTGAGGGCGTTGGAGAGGAGATTCAGCAGCAGCCGCTCCAGCGCCTGGGTGTCCATGGCGATGATGTGGGCAGTCCGCTCGCTCCTGAACGCCAGCTCTACCCCCAGTAGCTCCGCCGGGTACGCGGCCCGGTCCAGCACCGCCCGGCAGAGCCCCACAATGTCGCCGTTCACCAGCGGCCCGGCCCCCGCCTCCAGGCCGGACAGATTCCCCGCCAGCCGCAGCAGGCGGTAATAGCTCCGATAGAGCGGAGCGGAATTCTCCCGTGAGGGGAGTTCCTCCAGCGCCCGCTGGAGGGAGGAGAGGGGGCCCCGCAGGTGGGCGGAAACCTGCCCCAACACCGCCTCCAGCGGGCTCTCTATGTGCGTCATATTCTCCGGCATACGGCACCTCCCGGCGAATAGTTTTTGCATATACGCGGAAAAAAGATTGGTAATTTCACCCAAAGCACAGCAAATTTCCAAGAATGACAGAGGCATCATACCAAATATTTGTCGAAATTACAAGAAAATTTTTAGCCCCCTGGAAAATCTACAAAAAATACTTTTCAATTGGTTATCTCCGGTGTATAATACCTAAGACGACCATTTAGCATACTATTATATGAATTCTGAGAGGAGTCTTTCATCATGAGCATCAAAGTTGGCATTAATGGATTTGGCCGCATCGGACGCATGGTCTTCCGCGCCAGCGTGAATCATCCGGAAATCGAGATCGTCGGCATCAACGACCTCTGCCCCGCTGATTATCTGGCGTATATGCTGAAGTACGACACCATGCACGGCCAGTTTGCCGGCACCGTCTCCTCCACCGAGACCGCCATCGTGGTCAATGGCAAGGAGATTCCCATCTACGCCAAGCGCGACCCCGCCGAGATTCCCTGGGGCCAGCTGGGCGCGGAGTACGTGGTGGAGTCCACCGGCCTTTTCCTCACCAAGGAGAAGAGCGAGGCCCATCTGAAGGCCGGCGCCAAGAAAGTCATCATGTCCGCCCCCTCCAAGGACGACACCCCCATGTTCGTCTGCGGCGTGAACCTGGATAAGTACACCCCGGACATGAACTTTGTCTCCAACGCCTCCTGCACCACCAAC
>CATIYU010000292.1 GCA_949739085.1 uncultured Eubacteriales bacterium
CGCTGGGCCGTGACCAGGCTGAACAAGCTCATGGAGCGGTGCGAGGCGGCCTACCAGAACTACGAGTTCCACGTGGTCAGCCATGCGGTCAACGACTTCTGCGTGGTGGAGCTCTCCAGCTTCTATCTGGATATCATCAAGGACCGGCTCTACTGCGAGGAACAGGACGGCCTGCTCCGCCGCAGCGCCCAGACCGCCCTGTACCTGGTTCTGGATACCATCACCAAGCTCTTCGCCCCCATCCTGGCCTTCACCTGCGACGAGATCTGGCAGGCCATGCCCCACCGGGCGGCGGACGACCCCCGGAACGTGCTGCTCAACGAGATGAACCGGCCCTTTGCGGACTACGCTCTGGACGGGGACGCTATGGCCTGGTGGGCGGAACTGATCCGCGTCCGGGACGGGGTCAACGCTGTTTTGGAGTCCGCCCGGGCAGAGAAGAGGATCGGCAAGGGCCTGGAGGCCAAGGCGGCGCTGCCGTCCGGCAGGCTGCCCCTGCGGCATCAGATGACGGCGGAGGAGCTGGCGGATCTGCTCATTGTATCTCAGGTGGAGTTCTCCTCTGACGTGACGGACATTCAGGTGGAGCCCGCCCAGGGGGCCAAGTGCGAGCGGTGCTGGAAAATCCTGCCCACTGTGGGCCAGGACGGGGAGCACCCCTCCCTCTGCGGACGCTGCGCCAGGGTGGTCAGGAAACTGGATATTGCCTTTTAAGGAGCGGCGTGGTATCTTTGTTCTGAGGAGGCGATATCATGAATAAACGGCGTTCCGCCACCGCGTTTGCCATCCTGGCCGCCGCCCTGTACGCGGTGAACGTCCCGTTCTCTAAAATCCTGCTCCAGCACGCGGCACCCACTATGATGGCGGCGTTTCTGTACCTGGGGGCGGGTCTGGGCCTGCTGGCCTGCCGCCTCGCCGGACGGAGGCTGGGCCGGGCCCCCGCCGCCCCACCCCTTACGAAAAAGGAGCTGCCCTACACCGCCGCCATGGTGGTTCTGGACATCGCCGCCCCTATTCTGCTGCTGCTGGGCGTGGAGCGGACCACCTCCGCCAACGTCTCCCTGCTCAATAACTTTGAAATTGTCGTGACAGCCCTGATCGCTCTGGCAGTATTTGGGGAGGCCCTCTCCCGGCGGCTGTGGGCGGCCATCGGCCTGGTGACCCTGGCCAGCGCCATTCTGGGCTGGGAGGGCGGCGGCCTCGTCTTCAACCAAGGGTCTCTGCTGGTGCTGGGGGCCTGCGTCTGTTGGGGTCTGGAGAACAACTGCACCAAAATGCTCAGCGAAAAGAGCCCGACGGAAACCGTCACCATCAAGGGCTGCTTCTCCGGGGTGGGGAGCCTGACCGTGGCCCTGCTCCTGGGGGAGCGCCTGCCCCCGGTGGGCTGGCTTCCGGTCATCCTGCTGCTGGGATTTGTGTCCTACGGCCTGAGCATCAGCCTCTACATCATGGCCCAGAAGGAGCTGGGCGCGGCCAAAACCAGCGCCTATTACTCCATTGCCCCCTTCCTGGGGGTGGCCTTCAGTATGTTGCTGCTGGGGGAGCGGCCTGGGGCGCGGTTCTACGCCGCCCTGGTGATCATGGCCGCCAGCACCTGGCTTATGGTCCGGGACAGCATTAAACTCCAGCATACCCACGCCCACGTCCATGTCCACTCCCACCCCCACCAGCACGGCGGCCTGGTCCATACCCACCCCCATGAGCACACCCACAGCCACCTGCACGTCCACCTGGAGGACGCGGAGAGCCACCTCCATACCCACCGGGAGCTGGCGGGCCACGATCATAGCCACGCCTGAAAACGCTCAAGGAGGCCGCCGGAGCTTCCACCGGCAGCCTCCCGGGGACCCCCGCGGGCCCCCATCTATGGGGTCCGCTCCCCGGACGCCGCGGCGTCTGGAGGGCAGGCCCGGCGGCCAACGCCGCCTGAAG
>CATIYU010000293.1 GCA_949739085.1 uncultured Eubacteriales bacterium
CACATTCGACTCCAAATCCCGCCGCATCTCCAAGCGCGGCTCTCCTCATCTGCGAAAAACCCTGTTCATGGTCGCCAGCACGATCCTCCAGCACTCTGATCCCGCTAACCCTGTATTCCAGTTCATGGATAAAAAGCGGGCTGAGGGCAAGCACTTTTATGTTTACATGGTGGCTGGCGCCGCTAAGTTCCGGCGTGTCTATTATGCCAGGGTCAAGGCACATCTGACGATGCTGGACAACGGAGCAAATACCGCCGCTTAACCGAACAGAACGAACCCTTTCAGCCGGTTCGCAAAAATTCCTCGCTGACCGGCTTGCTTTGCCATACCCTTTTTACTCTTGCAAAAATTTTTCAGCTTTTTTCCATTTTGGGGCTTGACACTTATTGGCAGGTTTGCTGATGTGATATTACAGTAATTCCAGATAAGAAGCAACTACAAGTGGGGAGGCATCCTGACTGGATACCTCCCTGTTTTTGCCTTTACACAATGATAAATCCGAACCCGTCCCCCACTTGAAAGACAGCGTTCGGATTATCAGACTGTCTTTCATTGACAAAAAGATGCAGTCAAGTAGCTGTTGTGACGCAACAGCCATCAAAATCTTTGCAGAATCAGAAAAAGTAAATACTTTATCGAAGTCAAAAAGCTCTGCTTAAAATGAGTTTTCCAATTCAAAACATTAAATTTCAAAGTATTGCTTCGGACGCTTCAGTATCTATCGTCGTGCAGAGATCTGAACGAAGTGTTTGGGCTAGCCTTCGAAGTATTAGTAATTTATTTTCGTAAATTATTTTCCTCTTTTGAAGCGTATCTCGGGTACTTTTGTGACTTTTTAAGGAAAATTCCAACATACTCTTCTGCGCTTTGGGATGCTTAATATTTTCCTCAATACTCATAAAACCGCTACAAGGATTAGCGTCTATCTATAAGGTTGTCCTGAATCCGTTGCCTACAGGTTGGACAGATATTGACACTTAATTGCTCACTGGCAGACTCTGAACCAAATTTTTGAAGTCTAGCTGCATCCTCGTTGTTTTGAATATCCGAGCAGATAAGTTCTATATCAGAAGTGAGCCGAATGATAACTTGTTCAATAGGAGTCAACCTTTGTGTCAGTTGCTGTAGGCCTGACTCATAATTGAGCATAGCGAATTCAGTATCTGAGAGTTCTATATTCAATGCTTCAAAATTATCTGTTACATGCGGCTTCATACTGGAACGCCAAACATGCATAAAGTTCACTGATTTCTTCTTCCCCCATGACCACATTCTCCCTTTTTCTACACGCATAACAGAACCCCTATCAGCAAAAACAACGAGTTCGCCGGGTTCGAGCTGGACACAAGCAAAATCAAGCTGCACAGCGCCCATAAGCGCAAAATCCGTCTGCCCTACTCTGGCCCACTGCCAGAGTCTCTCCATGACAACGACGGCGCTTACATCTCCACTGGTATTTCGGTTGGCCTGATGGTCGATGTTGGCTTGATTATCAAAACTGGAGAAAAAGAGCGCCTTTACTCCATTGAGGCCGCTACCCAAGAGAAAAACAACCTTCTGTTCAATCTCTTTTTCGTGGGCAAGGGCAACAATGCGTATCATACCAGGTGGGATGCCGGACTCACTCACTACTGGTTAGGAAATTATCAGAGTGCTTACATCAACTGGCGGCGGTTCGTTTATGAGGGGTATGGTATTGACGGTGTGATCGACCAACTCTCCCCCAAGGCACTTAACTGGGTGATCCGTTACATCGACGAGTGCAAGAGAACTGCATAGGAGGCATGAAATCAGGCCGGGGGTGGTCGGATGCCCTCGGCCGTTTGTGCTTCGTACGCTTATAACCACTGATAAAATTTTCAATTATGGTTAGCGAATGCAGGATTCTTCCAGCAAATATAACTAAGAGCAAAAAAGTGCCGGAAGTCAAAAACAAAAATTTCCTCTTGCTATTTCCGCCGGGATGGTGTATAATGCATTCCACACCATGAAATACCCTCCGCAGGCATTCGCGTTGAGGTTCCGGTCTCGCGCAATGGAAGCCTGTGAACCATGTCAGGCGGGGAACCGAGCAGCATTA